>NZ_JCATIE010000010.1:0-186644 GCF_059693785.1 Sphingopyxis sp. CR5
TGTTCAACAAACTCAAGAATTGGCGCAGGGTCGCCACCCGCTACGACAAAACCAAGGAATCCTACCTCGGCTTCGTCGCGCTCGCCTCAGTTAAACTCTGGATACCCTTTGTCCACGAAGCCTAATTCAGCGGCCCGCTCGGGCGGGGCGAGAGGACGGGCGCCAATCGGAACAGTGAAGCTGGAATCCACAAGATGGTTCAGGCTCGCACAAGCTTCACCGAGACCCGCATCATAAAGTGGTTTGCGAATGAACAGAAGAGGAGAGTGAAATGTCTGGAAGTGATTCGGCGCTTCGTCAGGTAAATCTCGAAGCCATTCGGACCTGGGAGCAGACCTATAATTCAGGCGATGTCGAACAGTTCGTCAACGCGAGTTACCTCCCTGACGCCAACGTGTTTTTTACCGGAGCCTCGGCTCATGGCCACGAACAGTTCAAGCGCGTCGAACAGGCGGTAATCGACGGTGCCCCCGGACGCTATATGCGGATCGATGAGATTCTTTGGGTCAGCGACGATCTCGCGGTCGTGGAGGCTGTCGTGCTCGATACCGCACGGCCGGAATTTTTCTCACCGTTTTGCGCCATTCTAACCTTCCGCGACGGAAAGGTGCTGACCGATCGCACCTATCTTGATCCGTCCAACTGGCCGGCAATCGAATTCGCCGCGCCCCATGCAACGCCGGGCGGCCTTGGTGCGCAAAACGGCTGATAATCATAATGGGGCGGGGCGCGCAGACGTCCTGCCCCGTTTCGGGTGGGAGGATCCGATGACGACAAATTTTGCAAACTGTAACTTGGGTGGCCGCGCTAGCATGCTGGTCATTGCCATTGTCGGCTGCGGCCTGACGGTGTCTGGTCATGCTTATGCGCAGGACGCCGCCGATAGCGGAGAAATCATTGTGACCGCGCAGAAGCGGGCCCAGTCCATCAATGATGTCCCTATCACGATGGTTGCTGCCAGCGGCGACGATCTTGCGACGCGTCGGATCGACAAGACGGCCGACCTGGAACGGATCGTTCCCGGCCTGACCTTTACGCAGACGCCTTCGGGGCCGCCGGTCTATACTCTTCGCGGTGTCGGCTTCTACGATTCGACCCTTGCTGCGGCCCCCGCGGTCAGCGTTTATGTCGACGAAGCGCCGCTCGCTTATCCGATCTTTTCGCAGGTCGGCGTGATCGACGTTGAGCGCGTCGAGGTGTTGAAGGGACCGCAAGGAACACTCTACGGCGAAAATTCTACGGGCGGTGCGATCAACTATATCGCGGCCAAGCCGACCTCGACCTTTTCGGCAGGCGGGAGCCTGAGCTATGGTCGCTTTTCGACGCTGCAGGGTGAAGCCTATGTCAGCGGCCCGCTCAGCGACACCCTCAAGGCCCGCGTTGCGATCAAATCGACGCAAAGCGGCGCTTGGCAAGCCAACTATCTTCGTAACGACCGAATTGGCGACACGCACCAGACGGCGGCGCGCTTGCTCCTGGCCTGGGAACCATCAACGAGCGCGCGCTTCACGCTCAACGTCAACGGCTGGATCGACAAGTCGGACACCCAGGCTTTTCAATATCAGGAAACCGAATGCACGGTGCCGAGCAATTGCCCGGCTGAACTGATCGGATATCCGGTTGCGCCCGACAACGCCCGGGCGGCCGACTGGACGCCGACCAATCCGATGTCGAACGATGATCGCTTCTTCCAGACCACCTTGCGCAGCGAAGTCGACCTGTCGCCGGAGGTGACGCTGATAGCGGTAACCGGCTATCAGAATATGCGGCAGCGCAAGTGGATCGACCAGGACGGAACGGCCGTCGACAACCTGTCCTTTGGCCAGACCGGCCGCGTCCGATCGTTCAACCAGGAACTCCGGGTGACGGGAAATCACGACCGGCTGGACTGGATCGTCGGAGGATATTTTTCCACCGCAAAGGTCGATGACGACTTTTTGATCCTGACGCCTCGCTTGTCGACGAACCTGCCGATTCCGGGGCTTCCGGTCTTTACAACCGCTGGCGGGGATTTCCTGCATAAGGTGAACAGCTATGCGGTCTTTGCCAATGCGGAATGGCAACTGGTCGATGGCCTGACCCTGTCCGGCGGTATCCGGTACACGAAATCGGTACGCAAGTTCAGCGGGTGTGAAACGTCGGGTCCAGACCCGCAACTCGGTATCGCGCTTTCGATCATCGGCTCGGCGCTCGGCGGTTACACGCAGATGCCGGTCCCTGCGGACGGCTGCATCTCGCTCGATGCCGATACGTTCCTGCAGGGGCGCTCGACGGGCCGCCTTTCAGAGGACAATGTGTCGTTTCGTGTGGGCCTGTCATACGACTTGCCCAGCGACGGGTTGATCTATGCGAATGTCAGCAAGGGGTATAAGTCGGGCAGCTTTCCGACCGTTTCGGCCTCCAGCTCCGCGCAATTCGCACCCGTTACGCAGGAATCCGTGCTTGCCTATGAAGTGGGCACTAAATGGCCGATCGCTCGCGGCCTTCAACTCAACGCTGCGGGCTTCTATTACGACTATCGCGACAAGCAGATACGTGGCCGTATTGCCGATCCGATTTTCGGGGCCCTGGAAGCGCTGGTGAATGTCCCGAAGTCACGGCTCTATGGCTTTGAGGCCGAAGCAGTGGTCCAGCCGCTCGACGGCCTTCGGATCAGCGGATCGGTGACCTATACCAACAGCAAGGTGCAGCGGTTCATCGGCATCACGCCGACGGGAGGAACGCGCGATTTCGCCGGGTCATCCTTCCCCTATGCTCCGCGATGGCAGGCCGTTGCCGACGCGCAATATGACTTTGATGTGGCGGACGGGAAAAAGGCTTTCATCGGCAGTTCGCTGGTTCACCATAGCAGCACCTATTCCAGCCTGGGTGAAGACGCGAATTTCCGTCTCAATCCCTATGTTACCGTCGATGCGCGCGTCGGGTTCGGTGCGGCGGACGACAGCTGGAAAGTGTCGCTGTATGGCAAGAACATCTTCAACGAATATTACTGGAATAACGTCTTTCAGTTCATCGATACCCGTTTTCGGATCGCCGCGAGGCCGGTCGAATATGGCGTGACGCTGTCCGTGAAATACTGATTCGCGTAGTTCCGGCGGCGTAGCCGCCGGAACCGCACTGTCGTGAGCGACGCCCTCTCCGGACAGGGCGAGAACATTGATCCGGACCGGGAGGCTGAGAGTGCCGCTACGCATCGAAGAACCGGCGACGAACGCCTATAATTACCCGCTGACGATCCGCCATCTCCTGCGTGCCGGCGTGGCGTCCGGCAATGCACACGCGATTGTCCATCGCGAGGTGCGCATGTCGTATCTCGACCTCGAAACGCGTGTTGCCCGGCTGGCCTCGGTCCTGCACGAACTAGGCGTCGGGCCGGGGACAACCGTGGCGGTGATGGATTGGGACAGCCATCGCTATCTGGAATGTTTTCTGGCGATCCCGATGATGGGTGCGGTGCTGATGACCGTCAATGTGCGCCTGTCACCGCGCGAAATTTCCTATTGCCTCGACCATAGTGGGGCCGAGGTCCTGCTGTTCCACGCCGATTTCGCCGAGATTGTGGCGGGGGTGGTGCCGTCAATCGTCTCGCTTCGCCATCTGCTGCTGATGGATGACGATCAACGGTGCGAGCCGTCAGTCCGAATCTGCGGTGATTATGAAGGGCTTGTGGCAGCGGCACCAGACACCTATCAATTCGAGGATTTCGACGAGCGTGCCCTCGCCGCCACCTTTTATACCACCGGTACCACCGGGGCGCCGAAGGGCGTTTTGTTCACCCATCGTCAGATCGTTCTGCAATGCCTGTCCATCGCTGCCGCATTCGGCACGCAGCAGCCTTACGGCTTTGGACGGGACGATGTGTACATGCCGATGACGCCGATGTTCCACGTCCTTGCCTGGTGTATGCCCTTCGTCGCGACGATGCTGGGAATGACGCAGGTCTATCCCGGACGCTATGACGTCGATGCGCTGCTCGATCTGCGCGATCGTGAATGCGTCAGCTACTCGCATTGTGTTCCGACGGTGCTGCAAATGCTGGTGGATGCCGCAGAGGCGCGGCGTTGTGACTTATCCGGCTGGACGATCGCGGTTGGAGGTAGTGCGTTGACGCCAACGGCGCTTGCCCGCGCGGAAGCATGCGGATTGCGGGTCCTGGCCGGATACGGCATGTCCGAAACATGTTCGACCGCATTGGTGAGCCGACCGATCGACGTGATGGCGGATGCCGTCCCCCCGGTGCTGTCGTGGGCCGGCTCCCCTTCGCCGCTGGTGGAGGTGCGCATCGTCGATTCCGAGATGCGTGACGTTCCGCATGACGGTGAGGCGGTCGGCGAACTCGTGCTGCGCGCTCCGTGGCTAACCATGTCTTACGCCGGCGATGACGCAGCGTCGCAGGCGCTGTGGGCGGGCGGCTGGATGCATACGCAGGACTTGGTGACGATGACGCCATCGGGTCATATCCGCATTATCGATCGCACCAAGGATGTCATCAAGTCGGGCGGCGAATGGATTTCGTCGATCCAACTCGAAGACCTGCTTGTCGCCCATCCCGGCATCCGAGAGGCGGCGGTGATCGGAATCCCAGATGACAAGTGGGGCGAAAGGCCAGCGGCGGCAATCGTTCCTGCTGACGGTGCGAAAGCGCCAACGCGCGATGAAATCTGGGATCATTTGCAGCAATGGATAAGCTCGGGTGAAATCGGCAGGATCGCGCGCCCCGATACGGTGGTCATATTGCCCGAACTACCACGGACCAGCGTGGGAAAGATCGACAAGAAGCAACTGCGCAATGCGATGAGCGCTGGATGGTAGTCCGGTCGCGATCCTGCATATGACGGGGGTATAGTTGAGCATATTCAATCTTGAAGGCCGCGTTGCGATTGTCACCGGGGCATCGCGCGGCATTGGACGAGCGATCGCAGGGGGACTTGCGGCACAGAACTGCCGTGTGGTCGTGTCGAGCCGCGACCCCGATCGGTGCGCTGCCGCAGCCCAAGAAATCAACGAGACCTTTCCGGATGCCGCGCTGCCGGTGGCGGCGAACATCGGATCCAAGCAGGATTTGCAGCGGTTGGTCGACAAGACGCGCGAGCAGATCGGGCCAATCGATATCCTCGTCGGCAATGCGGCGACCAACCCATATTTCGGGCCGATCGGCGGGATCAGCGACGAGCAATTCCAGAAAATACTCAGCAACAATATCCTGTCCAACCATTGGCTGGTCCAAATGGTGTTGCCGGACATGAAGGCGAAAGGCGAAGGATCGATCATTCTGATTTCGTCGACCGGCGGCTTCATCGGGTCGCGAACGATCGGTCCCTATAATATCTCCAAGGCGGCAGGACTGCACCTTGTCCGCAATCTTGCAGCGGAGCTTGGCTCGTTCAATATTCGCGTCAACGGCATCGCGCCGGGTCTGGTGCGTACCGACTTTTCGCGCGCGCTATGGAGCGATGCTGAATCAGCGGCGAGAATAATCGACCGCACCGCGCTTGGCCGGTTGGCCGATCCTGAAGAAATGGCGGCCGCCGCCGTTTTTCTGGCTGGAACCGGCAGCAGCTATATGACGGGGCAAACGCTCGTATTGGACGGTGGATTGTTGATCGGTACCTACGACTGAAGGTTTTTGCACGCGGTGATGATTGAAATGGCCGGCCCCCACCGCGTGGTCCGTGTTGATCGTAAGTGATGGCGTGGACGCCCCCCCCCCCGACGACATCAATCTGCCAAAGTGGAGGTGTTGAATACCACGGGAGTGAGGCGTCCATCTATAGATGTCTTACCCTGATCGTACATCGCACCGGCTGCTTGGCTCGGGCGGCGCGTTGCATGCAAGCGTCGATGGCCTCGCGGTTGTCGCGGCGCATCTCTGCGGCCTCTGCGATGGTTTGCCATGCTTTGGGGCTGTCGGCATGCATGATCCGGGTTCCGGCCTCCCATAAGGTCGGCGCACGAACGGTGCGCGCGGCGATGCGTTCGGGCACATGCCAGCTTGTCGGAAGAATGCGTGCAACAAAACCGGGGAGCACCGACCACAGGATGCACCCGGCAAGCAAGCCGCCGCCGACGTACCACCAACGAAGCCGTTTTTGCTCGTAGATGGAGTTGGCCGTGCCGATGATCGCCCGCAGATCGCGGATGGCCTCGCCACGCTCCCGCTTCGCAGCCACAATCAAGACCTCGTCGTCGCGTCGCGCTCGCGCCGCCGCCGCCGTCATCCGCGCCTCGAAGTCTTCGGGGGTCATTTGCATGGCGGGCTGGCGCTCGATGGAGACAAGCCGGTTGGCCATCTCGCCGAGCGTCTTGCTGTAATCGGGAATGTCTATTTCAGATTTCTCGGTAGCGAGATTCGCGACCGCACGGCGCATCATCGCCATTTCGCCTTCGAGACGGGTGAACGCCTCTGTCGCCGGATCGGGTCCGGGATCGTCATAGGGCAGCCGGGATAGCGCGTTGTCATCGTTCATATTGTCCTCCTATCGGCTCATGCCAAGATTCTTGCCCAGATCGGCGGGGACCGACGCCGCGAGATCGCGCGCGACGTCACGGCCCCTGTTCGTCCCGATGCCGAGTTCCTGCCGCCGCCCGCGCAGCAGCGATTCGACCTGCGCGTCGCGTTCGAGACTTTTTGCCATGCCCGCCATTTGCTGACCGACGCGCTTCGCGCCCCGGAAATCGCCATCACGGCGTAAGTCATCGTGCGCCTGCCGGAGTTGCTTCCAGCCTTCGACAAAACGGTCGGCGCGCTGGAACGGATCGGCGCGAAGCTCCGCCTCCTTGTTCATCGCGCGCACCGCGGCCTGGCCTCGGCCCTGTGCGGCCTCGTGGGCAAGCTCTTGCTGCTGCTGGAAGGCATTGCCGAGGTCGGTGGCAGCATGGGGCCGGATTGCGTCGAGTGCGTCTCCTGCGCGGTTCAGGGCGTCATGCTGGTGGGGCAGCACCGGCAAGCCCCGATCGCGCATTCGGGCAATCTCATCGACAGCACGGGCATAGCGTTCGACGGCGCGGCGCTGGCCGGTCGCATGGGCTGGCTCGGCCTTCGCCTGCTCGCCCGTCCGTTCGGGCGGACGGAACCCCGCGAACATGCCCGGCTCGCGCTGCGGACCGGGCTGCGACAGGCGCAAGCCGTCGAAGATCCCGCGCGCCTTCTCTTTCCCGCTACGGACGATCTCTGTGACCCGTTCGCGGATGGAGATGCCGCGCCGCTCGGCGAAGTCGCGCGCCGGATCGGCCTTGGCATAATCGCTCGCCATATCCTTGGCGCGTTCACGCGATAGGGTGCGGACAAGGCGCGCATCATCCTTGAAGTCGTCGCGCCCATAATGAAGCGCCATCCCGTCGCGGTGACGCGACAGGCCGACATAGGCGCCGTGCCGATCCATGCCGGGGGTTGCGAGCACATGGCTGCGGTCCACGGTCATGCCCTGCGCCTTGTGGATCGTCGCCGCATAGCCATGATCGAGATGGCTATAATCTTTGCTGTCGAACGCGACGCTGCGCCCGTCATCGGTGCGGACGGTTATGCTCTGCTGGCTGACCCGCTCGACCGTCCCCAGCGTGCCGTTCTTCACCTCAAGGCTGCACTCGTTGCGAAGGAACATGATGCGGTCGCCACTGGCGAAGGCCCGGTTGCCTCGTTCCGTGTTTACGCGCACATCATCGCCAAGCTGGCCCGCCTCGCGCATCCGGTCGCGGGCAGCCTCGTTGAGCTCGCGCACCTCGGCATTGGTGTGGGTGACAATGATGCGGGATTGATCGGGCGCGGCTATGCGCTCGCGGTCCCAACGCTCGACAAGCTCGGCGCGCGCCGCTTCGCGCGTGTCGGCTGCATGCACCATGCCGCGCTCGGCATAGGCATGGATGGCTTCACCGGTCCTGCCGGTCGCCAGATGCCGGGTCGCGTCCTGCTGCCATCCCTCACGTTGACGCCGCACCTCGGTGATCTCGACGCCGCCATGCCGTTCGTGAATCGCACGGAATGCGGCACCGGCCTCGATCGCCTGCAACTGCCGCGGGTCGCCGACCAGCACAACCTTCGCGCCGACATCTGCGGCATGGGACAACACCCGTTCCATCTGGCGCGTACCGACCATGCCCGCCTCGTCGATCACCAGCACATCGCGCGAGGTCAGAAGATCGCGTCCCTGCGACCAGCCATGTTCCATGCTGGCGATGGTCCGCGACGCGATGCCGGAGCCGTTCTCCAATCCCTCGGCGGCGATGCCGGACAGTGCTGCACCGCGCACGTTCAGCCCTGCGTCCTCCCAAGCGCCGCGCGCCACGCCGAGCATCGCGCTCTTGCCGGTGCCCGCATAGCCGACGATGATTGCAAGTCTCTGCGGCCCGGTTATATGAGCCACCGCCGCCTGCTGCTCGCGACCCAGCATAAGGCCGGTCGTCCCGGCGATATCGAGCACTCCCTGCATCGATGCCGCCGGGACTTTGACACTGCGCTCGTGCGCGAGCCGCTCCGCCGCATTGTGCATCCGCTGCTCGGTGTCGATCATCTCGCGCGATGTGAACCGATCTTCGCCGCGCCCGTCCTTGCCAAGCGCGATCATGTCTGGCGACTCGTGAACCGCGCTCATCGCCCGGTCATATTGCTCCTTGCCGTCCGTGTGACGGTGCACGAACATCGCCATGTCGCGCCGGGTGAAGGTCGCTTGCTGGTGCGTGATCGCGTCGAGTGCGACACGCGGCTCGGCAATGATGCGTTCGCCGTTCCGCTGTGCGACGGCGCGGTGATCCTCGATGCGTTCCGACTCCAGTCCGCGCTCACCCATGCGCGAAGCGGCGGGGCCGATCTTGTCCTGCGGCTCCAGGTCGATGCCCTGCGCTTCCAACGAACGGTGATCTATGCGGGCGTCGATATCCAGTTCCGCAAGCCGCTGATTGACATGATCGGCCCAACGCTCGCGCCATTGTTCGACCAATTCGGTGCGATTCCAGTCGCGGACCTTCTGTCCGAAGCCTTCCTCGCCCACCTCGCGCATCGTCAACATGACATGGGCATGGGGTTTGGCGAGTCCGTCGGCGCCGATGTCCCAATGCACACTTAAATCAGCGATCATGCCGCGATCAACGAACTCGGTCTGCACGAAATCGCGGGCAAGCTCGATACCATCGGCCTTGGTCATCTCTCGCGAGATGGCAAACTCTACCTCGCGGGCAAGCTGCGCGTCCTTCCGCTTCTCGGTTGCCTCGACCTCGTTCCAGAGTGTTTCCCGATCCGACAGGCGTTCGGGCGCGCCGTCGGGCAGCATGATCTCGCTATGCTCGACCCCCGACTTTGCCCGGAAATCATGATCGCGGTCGAGCCGCTCGTCGTGCGAGCGCTCGCCCGCGCGATAGGCTGCGGCGGCAACAGCGCTGCGCCCCGCGCCGCGACCGATGACTTTGACCGAGAGATGGAATATCGCCATAGCGGACATACCAGCTACACTGCGAAGCGCACGTCGGCACGACGTATAAGCGCGCCCTTCTCGAATAAATTCTCGGACGGGACTAGGCGGTGTCAGACTGTCCCGGCGACACTACTGCGCTGGCGCCACGCATCTTCTATCATGGCCGCATCGTCACTCAACGGAGACTTATGATGCGCAAACCACGAGATATCGATTCGGAATTGAAGGCGCTCGAAGCCAAAGCGAAGTCCCTCAAGGAACGCCGCGTTCGCCAGCTCGGCGAACTCGTCGTTGCGACCGGCGCCGATGCGCTCGATGCCGACATGCTCACCGGCGCATTACTCGGCGCGGTCGCAACGAAAGACACAGGTGCCAAGGAGGGCTGGCGCAAGGCGGGCGCGCGCTTCTTTCAGCGCGGTGCACGCAAGGCTGCGACGGGACCTGATCGTGGTGCAGCGAATGACACGGCGCACGATCACCATGCGGCATCGGCTTGAAGCGGTGAAGGCACGAACCGGCACACGCGAATGGCAAGTGAAGCGGCGCGAGCGAACGCGGCAATTGATCGAACTGGGCGGGCTCGTCGCCAAAGCCGGATTGGTCGAACAGAGTAATGACGATCTCGCGATGCTCTATGGCGCGTTTCTGTGGATGGCGGACAAGCTCAGGAGCGACGAGGGTGCTCACGCCGCGGCGCTGTGGAAGCGGCGCGGGACGCGCGCGTTCGACGCCGAAGCTTTGGTCGACTCGGATCCGTCTGCCATAGGCGCGCGATGACACGGGAGTTGACCGATACGATCCTGCGCGTGGTCGAACGCTTGCCGCAATGGATCAGGCGCGACCTCGACGCCAAAGATCCGGTCGTGCGCATCCGAGCCGAAGAATCCCTCGCCGCGATGATCGCGGACGCGCTCGACAGTCAAGCCGACCCCGAAAGCTGACGTCTATTTCTTGCGCGGTCGTCCGCCGCGCCCGTTCTTGCCGAGCCCGATCTCCTTCGCGAGCGTGCGGCGCTTCTCGGCATAGTTCGGTGCGACCATCGGATAGTCCGGGGAGAGATTCCATTTCGCGCGATAATCTTCGGGCGTCATGCCGTAATGCGTCATCAGGTGACGCCGCAGCATCTTGAGCTTCTTGCCGTCTTCGAGGCACACGATGTAATCGGGCTTCACCGATGCGCGGATCGACACCGCCGGTTCCTGTTTGACTTCGGGCTCATCGGCCTCGCCAAGTCCGGCGAGCGCGTCGTGCACTGAACGAATGACGAGCGGAATATCCGATATCGCGACGCTATTGTTGCTGAAATGCGCCGCAACAATATCTGCCGTCAGCGTGACGAGCGTTTCGGTATCTTCCATTTCCTGTTCTCCTTCGACCCGGCGAGATAGTTCTTGTCATTCCAAGCTACGGGCATGCACGCATCGGGGTTCTGCTTCAACCATGATACGAAAACCATCCATGCCCGGAACCGCGGTGAAGATCGCGCGTTGGCTTGCCGATCATTCTCGTGGTCACCTACAGGAGCGCCCCGCCCGTTGGCGGGGCGTTTTCCTGTCTGCGGCGCGCGGGCACGAGATGACCTCGTTTCTATCCCTCCCCCCCTTTAGGAGCGAGGTCGAAGGGTCCTGTCAGGGGGCAGGACCCTTCATCATTTCCGGATGTAGAGCGATACGGGCGACGCGATCAGGGACCAGCCGGATCGCGTCGCCCTTCGCGATGCCGCTGAGTGGGGGGTAAGAGGGCCGGCGGCATCGGGATGTCTGTGAAGGTCATGGTCGGGCACAAGCGTTAACGGAATATTGATTTTAGGGCCGCGTTGCGACGAGCCGAACACGGCATCGCTTCGCTACCCGCTCATTCGCCGGGCACGGCGTATGGCGATGAGCGCCGCCGCGATATGGGTTTCGACCTCTTTGACATCGATATCGAGTTGCCGTGCGATGCACGCATAGCTCAGGCCATCGAAGCGGTGGAGGAAGAATATCTCGCGCGTGCGGTCCGGCAAGCGGGCGATCGCCCGTTCGGCACGCCGGATGTCGCTATCATCCGATGCACGCCGCCAACCGAACAGGCGGCCTATACCAATGCGCTTCACCATTGCGCGGCGACCGCGGCGCGGCACAGCCTCAATGCCTTCGACATATGATATTCGACGGTCTGGATGCAGACGTCGAGTTCGGTTGCGATCTCCTTGTAGGAGCGGTGATGGACGCGGTGCATCACGAACACGCGCCGAGTCTTCGGCGGCATGGCGCGCACCGCGCGCCGGTAGGCACGCTGCAAGTCGATCGCCTCGATCCGCTGCGCCTGGTCGGCCTGCACGCCAGCATCCCTGCCTTCGTCGAACGGACAGAAGATCGGCACCCGCTGCGTTCGTCGCACGCGGTCGATCAGCACATTGCGAACGATCCGCGACAGATAGGCCTGGGGATTGTCGACGCGATCAAGATCGCACCGCAGCAAGCGCGCGAACGCGTCCTGCACGATGTCGGGGGCTTCGTCGGGACCGATCCGGTGTCTCAGCTTGCGCACAAGCCGCCGGTACTCGCCGTGATATATGGCTTCGAATACCGCGGCCTGCCTCGGCGCGGTCACGAGCGCACCGCCTTCCGCTCGCGGTCATTCAGCGGCGCATCGCGCGAGACGCGATAGAGGGTGATGCCCGCCTCGATCCGGTCGAGGATGAAGGTGTCGCGCTCGGCCTTTGCGATGCGGATGTCGGCTCTGGAGTAAAATTCGAGGCCGACTGCACAGCGGTTGCCAAGCTCGCTGTCGATGACATCGCGGGCGCGGGTCCAGCATTCGGCTTCCTTGAACAGCGGATGATTGACGACGATCCAGAATTCGTAATCGGAAAAGTTGATCGTCTCGTCGTCTTCGTACCAAGTCTTCCGCGCATAGGGGCCGATCAGGATGATGCGGCGAATCTCGCCCGGCTCGGGCGCCTGCACCGCATCGGGGTCGAAGCAGGCGCGCAATATGCGCGTGATCCGTTCGACCTCCTGCTGCTTGCGGCGGATCAGATGGCCGACGCGCGCCATCACGACTTCGCGCGCGTAAACGTCGTTCGCTTTGGGGGTATGCATGTTGAGCTCGCACAACGGCGGTCCACGCGTGATCGCGCGGATGTGCAAGCGGTGTCCGCTGTGTGCCGATCGATCGGCTTACAGCAACTGCCCGACCCTCGGCCGGACCTGCATGATGCTGGCAGGATTATCCCCGGGATGGCCGCCAGTCATTCCATCCCGTACGCGGGATTATGCCAGAAGCGGGGAGTCCCGGCAAGCCGGGCGGCCGGCCGTGTTTATTCGCGCGCCGCCTTTTCGAGTTCGGCGATCCTATCGGTGCAGACCTGATGGACGACGCGGCCGAGTTCCTCGACGCGCTCGCCAAGCCAGGTTAGCTCTTCCTCGCTGATCCGGTAATGCTTCGAATAGCGCGCCTTGGTGTAGGCCTCTTTCAGCTTCTGGAACATCGCGCGTTCGCGGCGATTGGTCTCCGGCCAAATCCCGAACAGACGCCGATCGAGTCCCTCGGCGAGCGACCGCAAGAAGGCGATGTTATGGTTGTATGGTGTGTAATAGGTCAGGGTCAGTAACAATCCTTGGTAGAGGCTTTCCGTCGCCTGATGCAGAAGGAACGCTGCGCGCTTCCAATCCCGCTCCGTCATGCAGAAGTGAAATACCTTCAAGAAGCCGGCCGCGTTGGGTAACCACTCCTCGAAATACTCCCGTGCGGTATCCAGTGCCTGTTCTGGTGTTTTGGGACGCGGCGTAGTCAGTTCGCTGCCGTCCGTTTCGTAAAGCGCGATGCCATCCTTCGCGACCTCCATGAAAAAGACCCGGCCATGCGCGAGCCCGTCGTTGACCTCGTGGAGCGAGTGGACGATGAAATTGACCGGCGTCCGCAGCCTCTTTTCGATGGTGTAGGCGCGGATCAGCCGTTCCTCGGCCTTCGCCCAATAAGCGGCGCGGTCGGTCAGCTCCTTTTGGCTGACGATGACAAGAATATCATAGTCAGATTTATACTGGTTGGCAGACGCCGGCGCGTCGACCCAATCATCCCTCGCGTAGCTGCCGAACAGGATGATCTTGAGAATGCGCGCGCCCTTGCGGCGCCCGGTCGCATTCTCGGTGGCCTGCCCGAACTCGTCGAAGATGATCTCGACGATACGTTCGAGCTCGCGCTGCTTGGCGGCGGGAAGATGATCGACGTCTGTTCGCATGCGTGCAGGAATCTTCGGGCAATGCCCGTCACTTGGCAAGAACAGATTGCCCGGCGCTTTGCGCCGGGCCAAAAATCTGGAGGAACGGCAATGCCGTTCCTCCGATGGTAGGGACCGATCAGGCGGCTTCGCGCAATTCCGGTTCCTTCGCGGCCTCCGGCTGGGTGATGAGCGCCGCGATGGCTTCGCTCCGTTCGATACAGCCGATGCCTCCGCGCTCGGTGTAGCCCGACGGCGGAAAGGCGAACCAGCGAGGAAGCCAGCCCTCGACCTTCGTCCGGCCATTGCTACCGGTCAGGCAATCGACGAGAATGCCGCGCTGCACCTTGGCGGTCGCATCCGCATTGGCAACGGCGACATCTTCGCCCGCGACCTCGCCGACGACGGCGTTGAGCAATTGCTTGTCGCGAATGAGGTCAGGAAGCAGGGTCGTGTCGTTCCAACAAGCCCCCATGTCGGCATCGGTAAGCTGACCGAGCATATCGACCTCGGCGCTGCCGACCGCCAGCGTCTCGCCCATCACGACGGGAAGGATACCCATCACCTCGTCATCGGACAGGGCCGCCAATCGGATGAACAGCCCGGCAACGCCATGATCGCCATCGTAGTCGCCAACCACGGTCGGCGTCTCCGGGTCGAACCCCAGCATATCGAGTAACGCACGGCGCGCCGCGTCGAATGCCGCTTCGCTCGCCGACATCTCGACGCTCTCCGCAATCGCATCGCTCGCGGCGCGCTGCCGTTCGACATCGACGCGCCACAGGTGCGAACCGACAATGGCGTGGGCGACCATCATGCGCAGCGCAATCCCCGGTTCGGACAGCAAGGACGCGCGCACGGCGGCGTGACGATGCAGGTCGATGTAGTTGCCGAGCGCCGCGCTGACCTCGGGACGCACCGGCTTGGGCGGGTTGGCCTCGCCCTTGGCGCGCAGCCGCGCCTCCTTGGTGGTGATATAGCCCTCGTGGAAGGCGACCTCGCCGCGATGGCTGACGGTCACGAACACTTTGCCGCCCTTCTTCTTCGGGCAGCGTTCATGCTCCCAGCCGTTGAAATAGGCTCCGCGCTCCATGATGACGACATCGGCCCAGCCGCTGTCGCGGTAGAAGTTCGCCTGTCTGTCGACCTCGGCCATCTGCGCGGTCCAGAATGCTTCGCTATCCGTAAAATAACTATCCTCGCCGAACAGGTCCGAAACGACCTCGCCTTTGTAATCGGCAAGATCGAACATCGCGACCTTGACCGCGATGGCGCTGCCGCCGAACAGCCATGATTTGAGCTGCGATCCCGTGGGCGCGTGCTTCTCGGCACAATCGACGAGCGCCAGCCACTCGCGCTGCTGCGTTTTCGTGGCGAGGGTCAGATGCCGCATCGTCACCGCATCGATCTTGTCGGTGCGATACATCGTGCGGATGCGGGGAAGCAGATTGCCGATGGCGAGCGTCCGCTTCACCTGCAAGCTGGTAAGACCGAAGGTGATGCCGATATCCTCGATGCTCCTTCCTTCGCGGACGAGGCGAGTGAAGGATTCGCAGCGCGACACCTCATCGGGATCGAGGCGGGTGATATTCTCGATCAGCGAGGCTTCCAATGCCGCCGCATCGTCTCCGGCTTCCATCACCGCGCAGGGTAGCGGGTCGATGCCGTCCTGTTCATCCGCAACGGTCAGCGCCGCATGATAGCGCCGCTTGCCCGCGACGATCTCATAGGCTCCTTCCGCACCATTCGGACGAACGATCAACGGGACCAGAATACCCCGCGCCCGCACAGACGGCAGAATGTTGGTGAGGTCGGGCTTCTTGGCGACCCCGCGCATGTTGGCGGACGACACCGAAAGCTGCGAAATGTCGATATGCTTGAATTCCATGATAATCTCTCCTTTGCTCTTCAACCACCGCAGCCCCGGCTGAGCGGGGTGGGCGGCGAGAGCGACCGGAGAGGTCCGCCGTGAAGGCGGGGCGCACCGCAGGCCGGAACAGAGTGGAGGACCCCGAAGGGGTTGCGCCCTGCCGGGCGGGCCTCAGAGGAGAGCGACGACCACCCCGCACGGCCGGAGGCCCTACGCCAGCGCGCGTCAGCGCGATGACGATCCGGTCGGCGAAAGCCGGCCCCGCGTCAGCGATCGTAGCGGCGTCAGCCGACGAGACGGCGTGCAGCGGCGGCTCGGTGGAGCGAAGCGGAATAGAGCGCGGCCGCCGCGGGCGGGACGTCGATGTCACGCTGATCCCGGTCATGTCGGCATGCCTGCTTGGTTATCGATCCGGCGTGTGCTGGCATTATGAGCGGTTCGTACTGGCGAGCTTTGGGAAATCACGGGGTTGTAGCTGCCGTTTCCCTCCAAATCCCGATGAGGAAAGAGCCGCGCGCAATTCGACCGCTCGATGTCCGAACGGGGAGTACGGTAGCCTCGCTTGCAAAACTCGAACTGCACCTAGAAGGGGCCATTCGATTGGAGCACGAAAGATTGTCGGTCGGCGCCGGGAGGCTGCTGTTCGGACAGCTGCAAATCGTTGATCAAAACGATTGCGATAACCCCCGGCGCTATCTGCTTAGCTCGGTCCAAAATGGGTTAAAATTGCGCTAAAGTATTTATGAGCAAATGCTTCCTATTTTGCGATCTTCGCGCTAGGGATTGAGGCAATTCTTCGGGGGGAGATTTTATGGCCGACACGAAAAACGTGTTCATTAGCCACGTCCACGAGGACGACATCGGTCTGACGAAGCTCAGGAATCTGCTCGCTTCCAAAGGCTTGGCTATACGGGACTCGTCGATCCACACGGGGAAGTTCAACAACGCGACCGATGAAAAATACATCAAGACCGGGATACTGGCGCCCGCGATCAACTGGGCCGGTGTTTTCATTTGCTATGTCTCGCCGCAGACCAAGGACAGCGACTGGGTCAATTGGGAAATCGAATATGCCGCCAAGCAGGGGAAGCGCATCATTGGCGTCTGGGAGCACGGCCAGAAGGAATGTGAACTGCCTTCGGCGCTGACCGAATATGCCGACGCGGTTGTCGGCTGGAACGGCGATGCGATCATCGACGCAATTAACGGCAAGGATGGCTGGGAGAAACCCGACGGCGGGCCTTGCGATACGGTTGGCCTCAAGAAACATCCCTGCTGATGCCGCGACTTCATTCCTATGTCGTCCGCTACGACAGCGGATTCGCGCCCAATCCGTTCTATGGATATTGCACGCTCGCCACTTGCAAGCCAGATATTCGTAATGCGGCGAAGCCTGGCGACTGGGTGGTTGGAAGCGGAAGCGCCGCGAAGACCGTACGGCGCGGCGGATATCTCGTCCATGCGATGCGAGTCACGGAGATTCTGAGCTTCCAAGAGTATGACGCCGATCCCCGTTTTGCGAGGAAGAAGCCCTATCGTTCGGGCAGCAGAAAGCAAAGCTGCGGCGACAATATCTACTTTCGCAATTCTGCTGACAATGGCTGGCTGCAACGAGACTCGTTCCACACGACCGACGCAGGCGAACAGCATCCGAGGCATATCGCGCGCGATACCGGCGTCAATCGGGTCCTGATAAGCGAAGACTTCGTATACTACGGCGGATACGGCCCCCGAATACCCGAAGAACTGGTCGACGCCGATGGCCGCCCGGTGTGCAAGCAAGGGATCGGGCGTAATGTTTTCGACGATCCCAAATTGATCGCGGATTTCGAACAGTGGATTCGCTCGCTCGGCGAAGCCGGCTATCGGAACGCGCCTTATGAATGGAGGCAACTTCGTGGCGGCACCCGGTACTGACAGCGCGAGCGGGTCCGTGCCGCTCAGCGATTATGTAGCGCAGATTGATGGCACCGATGTTTTAAGTGCCGATAGCCTCGAACCGGTCCAGCTCGGGCTTTATGGCGAGGTCGGCGGCATCATGTCAGCCTCGAAAAAGCATGTGCGCGAAGGCGAGGCTTTTCCGGGTTTCCGTAAGGCGGCAGAAGAGGAATTTGGCGACACACTGTGGTATTTTGCTGCTCTTTGCAGGCGCCTCGGACATCCTCTTGAGGACATCTTCACCGACGGTAGCGCGAACGGCGGATATAAGCGGATCGGCGTCGCCAGCGATTACCGTCGAGGCGCGCTTGCGCATATCTTAGTGCCGGAAACTGCCGTGAATCTCGATACTGCGCTGTTTGACCTCGGGCGCGCGGCCGCGACGCTACTCGAAGCATCGCCGACGCGCGAGGACCTCGTCGGGTTTGCGGGCCATTATCTCAAGGCGCTGAGCGGCGCGGGGCTCGATTTCTCGACCGTAGTGCGCGGCAATATCAAGAAAACGCGCGGTGCGTTTCTCGACCCTGATCCCGCCACGCTTTGCGATTTCGATGACGATTTCCTGCCTGAAGAGCAATTGCCTCGCCAGTTCCGGATCAAGGTCAGCCAGCGAGCCAGCGGAAAGACCTATCTGCAATGGAACGGCGTCTTCATCGGTGATCCGCTTACCGACAATATCGCAGACCGCGACGACTACCGTTTTCACGATGTCTTTCATTTTTCCCACGCCGCCATTCTGCACTGGTCTCCGGTCGTCCGAGCCCTAATCAAGCAGAAGCGGAAGAGCCGGAAAGAATATGACGAGGAGCAGGACAGCGGGCGTGCGATCGTTGTCGAGGAAGGCCTGACCGCTTGGATATTCTCTCGCGCCAAGGAGCTGAATTTCTTCGAAGATCAGAGCCGAATATCGTTTGGCCTATTGAAGACGATCGGCGAGTTTGTCGCCGGCTATGAGGTTTCGGGGTGCCCACCGAAGCTCTGGGAGCGCGCCATTCTGGACGGCTACGAGGTTTTCAGGCAGATGCGCGATGCGCAAGGAGGTTGGATCGTGGGTGACCGGGATGCGCGAACAATCCGTTACGAACCTCTAGAGGAGCCCGCATGACCACGCAGTCCTTCGTTCGCGCTGTGTCGCAGCTGTCGTTCGAGCACGCCTTCAACCCCTATACTGACCGTTGCGCGATTTTCGACCGCGCCGACGCTGCACGGACGCGCGCGGCCGCATTGGCGGCCATGCTCGAAAGCGCCATGTTGGCGCCGGTAGACGCGATCTGGGTCGGCAGAGACCTTGGCTACCGTGGCGGACGAAGAACGGGCCTCGCGCTCACCGACGAAGTGAATGCGAACGCGCACATGAGCCGATGGGGCGTGGAGATCGATCGCCCGACCGTGGGTGACATTGTGGCAGAGCGCACGGCTGCGGTGATCTGGACGATGCTGGCGCAGATCGATGCCCGGATATTCCTCTGGAACGTGTTTCCGCTCCATCCCCACGAACCAGGCCAACCATTCACCAATCGCACGCATAATGCGAAGGAACGGCGAGCCGGCGAGGATATCCTGGCAATGCTGATCGAGCTGTTGCAACCGCGCAGAGTATTCGCGATCGGTAATGATGCAGCCCTCGCGGTGGGCCGCATAGATGCAAGTTTGCCGACCGTTCCCGTCCGGCATCCCAGCTATGGAGGGCAGACGCAGTTTCTGCGGCAGATCAGAGAAGCCTATGAATTGGCCGAGGCGCCCGAGCCGGCCGTGCGTCGGTTGCTATAGCGGTACCACCACTGCTTGCTGCAGCGTGACGGCCGCCCGAAGGCGACGGATGTAAATGAAGAATTGGAGAAGAATCTGGCCAAAGTTATCGTCACGGGCTTTCTGAGGGAATGTCCAGCAGCGCCTGCGGATGACGATAAAGCTGGACAGGGGGTGATCGATGAACCGCGTCGCAGAGGAATTCATAGGCAAGTTCCTGACCGAACTGCGCGAGGACAATGCCGCCATTTTTATTGGGGCCGGCCTTTCCAAAGCGGCCGGTTTTGTAGATTGGCGCGGCCTTCTCAAACCCATTGCCACTCCGTTGGGCCTCGATGTCGACAAGGAAAGCGATCTCGTCGGCTTGGCCCAATTTCACCTCAATACAAACGCCGGCAATCGAAATCAGCTCAACCAGCTCCTTATTGAACAATTCACGGATTTGCCCGCGCCCAGTGAAAATCACCGGCTGCTCGCCCGCCTTCCGATCCGCAGCTACTGGACTACCAACTATGATCGGCTGATCGAACAGGCCCTGAAAGACAGCGGCAAGCGGGTCGACTCGAAATACACCATCGAACAGCTCGCTCTAACCGTTCGCGGCCGCGACGCCGTAGTCTATAAGATGCACGGCGATATTGAGCATGCGGACAAAGCCGTGCTCACCAAAGACGACTATGAGCGCTACTCAACGACGCACGCACCGTTCATCACTGCGCTTACCGGTGATCTCGTCGAGCGGACCTTCCTGTTCCTCGGCTTCAGCTTCACCGATCCCAATCTCGACTATGTGCTGGCGCGCATACGCTCACGCTTCGAAAAGAACCAACGGCAGCATTTTTGCATCGTCAAGACCCGCTCGAAGCTACCGGACGAATCCGAGGCCGACTTCACGTATGCCAAGACACGCCAGGATCTCGTCGCCCAAGACCTGCTGCGTTTCAACATCAAGACCATTTTTGTCGACGAGTTCGGCGATATTACCGAGCTTCTGCGGACGATCTCAAACCGATTCCGGCAGCGGACGGTGTTCATGTCCGGAAGCGCGGCGGACTATGGCCCGTGGGGACAACAGAACACTGAGAATTTCCTGATGCGTCTTTCGTCGGCACTGATCGATCGCGACTGCCGCATCACCAGCGGCTTTGGTTTGGGAATTGGCAGCGCCATCGTTACCGGCGCGGTCGAACAAATCTATTCAAGCAGCCAACGCAGCATCGACAGCCATCTGATCCTGCGGCCCTTTCCGGCAGGGATACAGGACCAAGCCGAACGCACGCGCGTTTTCGCGCGCTACCGAGAAGAGCTGATCGCCCAGGCTGGAATCGCCATCTTCGTGATGGGGAACAAGCTTCAGTCAGACGGCGTTGTGCCAGCAGACGGCATGCGCGTAGAATTCGATCTCGCGCGCAAGGAGGGCCTGCATTGTCTGCCGATCGGCGCGAGCGGTGGGATATCGGCCGAATTCTGGCGCGAGACGATGGCCGATCTGAAGACCGCGTTTCCGGAGCGCGATGACAATTTCTATGCACTGTTCGAGCGGCTCGGTCAGCAGGTCGACAATCCGCTCGAGCTTATCGATCCCATTCTTCAGATCATCGACATCCTAAGAAAGGAATAGGCATGGCGCGCCACACCTTTTTCAGCTTCCACTATGAGCGCGACGTCTGGCGGGCGGGACAGGTCCGCAACAGCTGGGTCACGCAGGAGCGGGTCGCATCGGGCTTCTTCGACAAGGCGGCGTGGGAAGAGGTCAAGAAAAAGGGCGACGGGGCGATCAAAGCCTGGATCGATGCGCAATTGAAGGGTACGTCGGTGACGGTCGTGCTGATCGGCGCCGAGACATCGAACCGCGACTATGTGAATTACGAGATCACCCAAAGCTGGGCCAAGGGCAACGGTCTCTTGGGCGTCTACATCCACAATCTCAAGGACACCGCGCAGAAAGCCGACATCAAGGGCGTCAATCCGTTCAGTCAGTGGACGTTCAAGCGTGATGGCGTGGTCGTCTCGATCCCGACCTATGATTGGGTCAGCGACAACGGCTACGCCAATCTCGGCAGTTGGATAGAGACTGCGGCAAAGGCCGCCGGACGCTAGGATAGCAGACCCGGCAGCGCGGAGCTTTTCTAACCGGCGGGCGGCAAGCCCTTGTCGGCAGCACGCGGCTGGCTCAGGATTGCTCATCGCTGCTGGCGCTCGCTGGCGCGGTTTGGCGCCGCAAGGCCGTAGTTTTCAGGCCTGGCCGTTTGATCGATCTTCCCCGCCCATGAACCGAGGCGACCAGACCGCCAGCGGACGGGGAAGATAATGATGCCGTATGGATTATTTCTCGCCAGATTCTTGGCAACTGCGCTCGTCGCGGCTTCGGGCGCGACGCCGTGTACCGCTGCGACGCGGGCGCTGGTGACGCCCGATGTCGATGGGCGAGCCCGCTTTGACCTTATCTGAGCTTGGCCGATTCGGATCGGCTTGATCCTCCTGAGCGACGTGCGCAGCGATGCGGTCTGGGCGCCAATCCGGTCGCTGGGACAACATGGAAAAAATATTTCCGCCCCGCCAATGGCCGCCACGAAACGCCAACGGACGCCAGGAGACGCCAGACCCCGCCACCCCGGGTAGCACGACCGTGCCCATGTCCTTGCAAAGCAAGGAGGAGTCGCCAATTCTTCAACCCAGGGGAACCCAGCCACCGTCAGCCGATGGAGTATGTCCCATGCCCGTTCCTGATAGGATCATCCGCCTCCAGACCGTCCTCGCCCGCACCGGGCTTTCCCGCTCGACGCTATATCGCAAGATCGGCGAAGGCACTTTCCCTCCGCAGGTGCGGATCAGCGTCCACGGTGCTGGCTGGTACGAGTCCGCCGTCAACCGCTGGATCGCCGACCCGCCTGCCTACCGCGCCGACAACGACAATCGCGATGCGCAGCGGGCCGGTCATGCAAGAGGATGACGAGCCGCACGGCCGCATCGTAGCCGCGAACGATAATGGCGTAGTCGATCCCGCCGCTGTCGATGCGGCGCTGACGCGTATCGCCGAAGCAATCGGTCGCCACATCGCCCGCGAGCATATCCGTGCCCGCAAGGCGGCGAACGACAACGAGCCTCTGAAAAACCCGAAGGCGCCGACGCATTGACCATAGGGTGTTGGCGCGGGAGACTGTCTTACCCGGCTGTGCAGGGCTCCATCCCGCTATTGCAAAGGAAGACGCTATGATCCGCGCCGCGCTCTATGCCCGTTATTCCTCCGACCAGCAGAATGCCGCCTCGATCGCCGACCAGCAGCGCCTCTGCCGCGAGCGCGCGGAGCGCGAAGGGTGGCAGATCGTCGCGAGCTATGCCGATGCCGCCATCTCGGGCGACAGCATGATCCTGCGGCCGGACGTCCAGAAGCTGCTCGCCGATGCGCAGGGCGGCAAGTTCGACATCGTGGTCGCCGAAGCACTCGACCGGGTATCGCGCGACCAGGCCGATGTCGCGACGCTCTACAAGCATCTCCAGTTCGCACGGGTGCCGCTGATCACGCTCGCCGAAGGCGAAATCTCTGAGCTGCATGTCGGGCTCAAGGGAACGATGAATGCGCTGTTCCTCAAAGACCTCGCCAAGAAAACGCATCGCGGTCTGCGGGGGCGGGTTGAGAAAGGTTTCTCCGCCGGCGCGGTCGGCTATGGCTACCGCATGGTCCGGCGCCTGAACAGCGAAGGTGAGCTGGTGCGCGGCGAGCGCGAGGTCGATCCCACGCAAGCGCTGATCGTCGAGCGCATCTTCCGAGAATTTGCCGCTGGCAAAAGTCCCATCGCCATCGCACGCGACCTCAACGTCGAGGGCATTGCGGGGCCGTCGGGAAAGTCGTGGCGCGACACGAGCATCCGGGGCACGCCGCGCCGGGGTCTCGGCGTTCTGAACAATGAACTCTATGTCGGTGTCCGCGTCTGGAACCACAAACATTATGTGAAAGATCCGACCACCGGCAAGCAGGTCACCCGGCTCAACCCCGAATCCGAGTGGGTGCGAAAGGCGGTGCCCGAACTGCGCATCGTCAGCGACGAGCTATGGGACGCGGCCAAGCGCCAACAGGAAGCGCTTGCCGCGCGGAACAAGGGCATCAAGGCAGCGGCGCAGGCGCGGGCGCTGCATGGCAAGCGGCGTCCAGCCTATCTGCTCTCAGGCCTGCTCGAATGCGGTGAGTGCGGCAGTACCTTCGCCATCGTCGTCAGTGACCGCTATGGCTGCGTCGGCCATTATCGCAGCCGCACCTGCTCCAACAGCCGGACGATCCGGCGCGAGGAACTGGAGCGTCGGGCGCTCGCGGGCATCGCCGACCGGCTGGTGTCGGCTGACAAGATCGACGCGGCCGTCGCCGCCTATGCGAACCATATCAACCGCGAGAATCGCGAGCGCCGTATCCAGGCCGATGCCGACAGCCGTGCCCTTGCGAAGATCGACAAGGCTATCGCGGGCATCATGGCGGCGATCGAGGACGGGCTTTATCAGCCGTCGATGAAGGCACGCATGGCCGAACTCGAACACGAGAAGGCCGAAATCACCGCGCGGCTTGCCGAGACGCCCGCTGGCATCCCCGATGTCCATCCCGGCATTGCCGAGATCTACAAGCGCAAGGTCGCCAGACTCACCGAAACACTCAAAGACCCGCACGCACGGCTCGATGCGTCAGCCGACATCCGCTCGCTCGTCGGCAAGATCGTGCTGCATTCCGGCGAGAAGCGCGGCGAGGTTCATGCCACGCTACATGGCTCGCTGATGGGTATTCTCGACTTCGTGAATGACAACGCGCAACCGGGCACCGACCGAGTTGTAACAAAGGTGTGCCCGGGTTCGCGGGAATGACAAAGGCTGGGGGATGTCCGCTCCCCCACCCCCAAATCCGACGTCGACGATCAACGCCATGAACGGGGTTGAACGCGCGCGTGGTGCGGTTAAACCCGTCACATGCGAAACCATCTTCTTGCCGGCACCGCCGCGCTAACCGCCGTCCTTTCTGCAACTCCCGCGTTTGCGCGCCCGATGACCGAGGTCGACCTCGCGACTATGAAGCGCGTCGCCGCTCCAGCCGCGTCGCCCGACAGGCGCTGGGTCGCATTCCAGATCACCGAAACCGCGCCCCAAACCTACAAGCGATCGACCGGACTGTGGCTCGTCGACCGCAAGGCGAAGGGGGCACAGCCGGTGCGGATCGCCGATGTGGCGGGCAAGAATGAAAGCTCGCCCGCCTTCGGCCCCGACGGCCTCCTTTATTTCATTTCCGACGCCTCGGGCAGCGACCAGATCTGGCGTGTCGCCGCAGGCCTCGACGCGGGCGCCGCGACGCAGGTCACCGACGAGAAGGCCAGCGTCGCCGGCTTCAAGATTTCTCCCGACGGCAAGCGCCTGCTCGTCTGGGGCGACGTGCCGAAGGAATGCACGAGCTTTGGCTGCGAGGCGAAGGACAAGGGCGCGCTCGTCGGCCCCGGCAGCGGCCGGCTCTACAAGGATGGCGTCGGCTTTGTGCGCCATTGGGATCAGTGGGAAACGCCGGGCACCTACAGTCGTCCGTTCGTGTTCGACCTCGTCGATGGCAAGGCGACCGTGGGCCGCCCGCTCGACGCCGGACTCGTCGGCGACACGCCGTCAAAACCCTTCGGCGGCGGCGAGGAGCTCGCATGGGGGACCGACAGCCGCACCGTCTATTTTGCGCTCCGAAAGTCCGACCGCGACGAGCCACGCTCGACCAATCTCGACATCTATCAGGCCAAGGTCGACGCGCGGATTATGCCGGTCAACCTGACCCAAGACAATCGGGCGACCGATACCCTTCCCGCTCCCTCGCCCGACGGCAAATGGCTCGCCTATGGCGCGATGGCGCGACCGGGATACGAAAGCGACCGCGTCGTGCTGATGCTGCGCAACCTCGAAACCGGGGAAACGCGAAAGCTCACCGACGGGTGGGACCGCTCGGTCGGTTCGATCGCATGGGCGGCGGATGGCAAGTCGCTCTATGTCACCGCGCAGGACGTGCTGGACCACCCTGTCTTTCGCGTCGATGCCGCGAGCGGCAAGGTCGAACGGCTCAAAGCCTCGAACCAGCCGACCGAAGGCAATATCGGCGACGTCACCCCGCTCGCCGACGGCAGCCTTGTCTACACGCGCAACAGCATATTGATGCCGACCGACATCTACGCCCGCGACGCCAAGGGCAAGGTGACGCAGCTCACCGCCGCCAACGCCGATACGCTCGCCCAGTTCGACAAGGTCGAAGTCGAACGGATGCAGTTTGCGGGCGCGAATGGCGACAAGGTGTGGGGCATGATCCTGAAGCCCGTCAGCCCGGTCCAGAAACTGCCCGTCGCCTTCTTCGTCCACGGCGGCCCGCAGGGCAGCTTCGGCAACAGCTGGTCGACGCGCTGGAACCCGCGCCTGTTCGCGCAGCAGGGCTATGGCGTGGTCACCGTCGATTTCCACGGCTCGACCGGTTACGGCCAGGCCTTCACCGATAGCATCAACAAGGATTGGGGCGGCAAGCCGCTTCAGGATCTGAAGCTTGGCCTTGCCGCGGCGGGGAAGCAGGACGGGCAGCTCGACATCGCCAACGCCTGCGCGCTCGGCGCCTCCTATGGCGGCTATATGATGAACTGGATCGAGGGCCAGTGGACCGATGGCTTCAAATGCCTCGTTCAGCACGACGGCGTCTTCGACGCGCGCGCGATGGCCTATGAGACCGAAGAGCTGTGGTTCGACGAATGGGAACATGGCGGCGCCTATTTCGAGGTTCCCGAGGAGTTCGAGAAATGGAACCCGGTGAACCATGTCGCCAAATGGCAGACCCCGATGCTGGTCATCACCAGCGAGAAGGATTTCCGCATTCCCTATACGCAGGGGATCGCCGCCTTCACCGCGCTCCAGCGCCGCGGCGTGCCGTCCGAACTGCTGGTTTTTCCCGACGAGAATCATTGGGTGCTGAAGGGTGCAAACAGCGTCCAGTGGCACCGCACCGTGTTCGACTGGCTCGGTGAGTATCTGAAGAAGTAGGCGCGTCCCCCTTATCTCGTCACCCCGGACTTGATCCGGGGTCCCGCTTTTTCCTTTCGGCGTCGAAAGCGGGATGCCGGATCAAGTCCGGCATGATGAAAGAGGGGTTCGTTCCCCCTTGCCGCTGCGCTCCCCGACTGGCAAAGGCGCCCGGCTATGCCAATGGAAAAGACGTTCGATCCCGCCGCCATCGAGGCGAAATGGTCCCATGCGTGGGAGAGCCGCGGGCTCTATCGCCCCGCGCGCCCCGACGCGCAGCCTTTCACGATCGTCAACCCGCCGCCGAACGTCACCGGCGCGCTCCATATCGGCCATGCGCTCGACAATACGTTGCAGGACGTCCTCGTCCGTTACGAGCGGCTGCGCGGTAAGGATGCGCTGTGGGTCGTCGGCATGGATCATGCCGGCATCGCGACGCAGATGGTGGTCGAGCGCCAGCTCGAAGAGCGGCAGGACAAGCGCACCAACTATACGCGCGAGGAATTCGTCGAAAAGGTGTGGCAGTGGAAGGCGGAAAGCGGCGGCCAGATCACCGGCCAGCTCCGCCGCCTCGGCTGCTCGATGGACTGGTCGCGCGAGCAATTCACGATGGACCCGCATTTCACCCGCGCCGTCGTCAAGGTGTTCGTCGACCTGCACAAGCAGGGCCTGATCTATCGCGACAAGCGCCTCGTGAACTGGGATCCCAAGCTGAAGACCGCGATCAGCGACCTCGAGGTCGAGACGCATGAGGTGAACGGCGGCTTCTGGCACTTCAAATATCCGCTCGCCGACGGCGTCACCCTTGATGATGGTCGCGACTATATCGAGGTCGCGACGACGCGCCCCGAAACGATGCTCGCCGACATGGCGGTCGCGGTGCATCCCGACGACGAACGTTACAAAAGCGTGATCGGCAAGGACATCCTCCAGCCGATCACCGGGCGCCGCTTCAAGGTGGTCGCCGACGAACATGCCGATCCTGAACTGGGCAGCGGCGCGGTGAAGATCACGCCGGGGCATGATTTCAACGACTTCGAGGTCGGCAAGCGCGCGGGCTTCAAACCCGCCGAGATGCTCAACATGCTCGATGGCGATGCGAACGTCATCCAGACCGCCGACGGGTTGATCCCCGACGAGTATCTGGGCCTCCATCGCTTCAAGCGCGATGGGAAGGACGGCGCGCGCGAGCTGGTCGTGCAGCGAATGAAGGAAGGCGGCTTCCTGATCCCGCACACCGACAAGGACGGCGTGGAGCATGACGCAGAGCCGCGCACGATCCAGACGCCCTTCGGTGACCGCGGCGGCGTGGTGATCGAGCCCTGGCTGACCGATCAATGGTATGTCGACGCCGAAACGCTCGCGCAGCCCCCGATGCAGGCGGTGCGCGACGGGCGCATCAACATCGTCCCCAAGACGTGGGAAAAAACCTTCTTCAACTGGATGGAAAATATCCAGCCCTGGTGCGTCTCGCGCCAGCTCTGGTGGGGGCACCGTATTCCGGCGTGGTATGCCGAGGATGGCCGCATCTTCGTTGCCGAAACCGAAGAAGAGGCACGGGCCGAAGCGGGTGACGAGATTGTCCTGACACGCGACCCCGACGTCCTCGACACCTGGTTCTCCTCTGCCCTCTGGCCTTTCGCGACGCTCGGCTGGCCCGAGGACGATCCACAAAACTCCGTTCGCCCTGAGCTTGTCGAAGGGCCGTCCTTCTCTTCTTCCGACGGAGAAGGAAAGAACGGTGCTTCGACAAGCTCAGCACAAACGGAATTGGGGGGCAGCGCGCAATCCCTCCTCGCCCGCCACTATCCGAACGATGTCCTCATCTCGGGCTTCGACATCCTGTTTTTCTGGGATGCGCGTATGGCCATGCAGGGGATGCATTTCCTGAACGAAGTGCCGTGGAAGACGCTCTATCTCCACGGCCTCGTCCGCGCGCCCGACGGGGCGAAGATGTCGAAGTCGAAGGGCAATGTCGTCGATCCGCTCGGTCTGATCGACCAATATGGCGCCGACGCGCTGCGCTTCTTCATGAGCGCAATGGAAAGCCAAGGCCGCGACATCAAGATGGATGACGCGCGCCTCGCGGGCTATCGCAATTTCGCGACCAAGCTGTGGAACGCCGCGCGCTTCTGCGAAGCCAATGGCATTTCGGCCTCGACCAGCATCGAAGCGCCCGCCGCCACCCTGCCCGTCAACCGCTGGATCATCGGCGAAGTCGCCGACACCGTCACCGCGATCGACAAGGCTTTCGCCGCCTATCGCTTCGACGACGCCGCCAATGCGATCTACAGCTTTGCGTGGGATCGGTTCTGCGATTGGTATCTCGAACTGATCAAGCCGGTGCTTTCCCCCCTCCCGCTTGCGGGAGGGGTCGGGGGTGGGCCGACTTCTGCGCCGACCGATGGGGACATGCCCACCCCTAACCCCTCCCGCAAGCGGGAGGGGGACGAGGCAGCCGAAACCCGCGCCGTCGCGGGCTGGGTGCTCGACCAGATCCTCGTCATGCTCCACCCCTTCATGCCCTTCATCACCGAAGAGCTGTGGACCGGGCTCGGCGACCGTGCCGATTATCCGCTGATCACCGCCAAATGGCCCGCGCCGAACGTGGAGCGCGATGCCGAGGCGAGCGCCGACATCGACTGGTTGATCAAGCTGGTCGGCGAACTGCGCGGCGCCAAGGCCGAACTCGGCCTGCCGCCGGGTGCGCGTCTGACCGCGCATTTCCCGGCCGCGCTTAAACAGCGCACCGACACACTCGCGGCCCAGCTCGACCGTCTCGCGCGACTTGAGCGGGTCAGCTTCGATCCCGCTCCCGCCGGCGCATCGGCGCAGCTCGTCGTCGAAGGCGAGACGATCACCGTGCCGCTCGAAGGCGTAATCGATATCGCCGCCGAACGCGACCGGCTGAGCAAGGCGCTTGCCGCCGCGACGAAGGAGCGCGACAGCCTCGCCGGCCGCCTGTCGAACCCGAATTTCGTCGAACGCGCCAAGCCCGAAGCGGTCGAGAAGGCGCGCGCCGACCATGATGCCAAGGCCGCCGAGGCTGAACGCCTGACCGCCGCGCTGGCGCGGCTGGGGTGAGCGGCGAGGCCCCAGCCCAGCCGGTTGCCGCTGCCGCCGACCCCGCGTCTGGGCCGGTGCCGCCGCGGCAGACCGCGCGCGGCGGCGGGCGGATGGACCTGACGAATGGGCCGATTACCAAGACGCTGATCGTCTTCGCGCTGCCGACGCTGGCGTCGAACATCCTCCAGACGCTGTCGGGGTCGGTCAATTCGGTGTGGGTCGGGCAGTTTCTCGGCGAAAGCGCACTCGCGGCGACTGCCAACGCGAACATCATCATGTTCCTGATGTTCGCGACCTTCTTCGGCTTCGGCATGGCGGCGACCGTCCTTATCGGCCAGTCGATCGGACGCGGCGACATCGACGCGGCGCGGCGCGCCAGCGGCGGCGCGATCGGCCTGGCGCTGATCTTCTCTCTCGTCATCGCCGTCGTCGGCTGGTTCGCGTCGGACGCGATCCTGCGCCTGCTCGAAACGCCCCCCGAAGCCTTCGGCCTCGCGCACGACTATCTGCGCGTCACCTTCGTCGCGATCCCGGCGAGCATGTTGATGGTCACGCTGATGATGGCCTCGCGCGGCGCGGGCGATGCCGTGACCCCGCTGCGCTTCATGATCCTGTCGGTCGGGCTCGATATCGTCCTCAACCCGGTGCTGATCCTCGGCCTCGGCCCCTTTCCCCGGCTCGGCATCACGGGCAGCGCGCTCGCGACCGCGATCGCCGGGACGATCAGCCTGATCGCGATGCTCGTCTGGTTCTATGCCAGGGATCATGTGCTGCGCCTGCGCGGACGCGAACTCGCCTATCTTCTCCCCAATGCCGAGGAATTGCGTTTCATCATCGGCCGCGGGCTGCCGATGGGCGCGCAGATGCTCGTCATTTCGAGCGCGGGCCTGATCATGGTCGGCCTCGTCAACCGCGAGGGGCTCGATACCGCGGCCGCCTATGGCGCGACGCTCCAGCTGTGGAACTATGTCCAGATGCCCGCGCTCGCGGTCGGTGCCGCGGTCAGTGCGATGGCGGCGCAGAATATCGGCGCGCACCGCTGGGACCGGGTCACGTCGATCACCAACAGCGGCATCGCCATCAATCTCGCGATGACCGGGGTGCTGATCGCGCTGCTCCTCGCCTTCGATCGCGCCGCACTCGGCCTCTTCCTCGGCAGCGGTAGCGAAGCGATCGAGATTGCCCGCCATATCCAGCTCATCGCGACCTGGACCTTCCTCCCCTTCGGAACCACCATCGTCGTCATCGGCACCTTGCGCGCGAACGGCGCGGTGGTGCCGCCCTTGATCATCCTTTTCCTCTCGATGTTCCCCATCCGCCTCGGCATCTATTGGCTCGGCTATCCCTCACTCGGCGGCGACGCGATCTGGTGGAGCTTTCCGCTGTCCTCGCTCGCTTCGCTGGCGATGGCCTGGATCGTCTACAAACGCGGCAACTGGCGCCGGACGCTGCACCAGCCGGGCGACACCGGCCAGGAGTAGATTCGACCAACTCCCCGCCCGGTTCGACTGGTGGCGCGGGGACCGCTGGCTTTTTCCAGCGCGGGTGCGTTAGGGGGGCAGAATGAAGGTTTCGGATCCCAGGGTGATGCAGCGCGACAAGCGCGCGCGCCTCCTCGCCGCCGCACCAGACTGGCGCGCTTCGGACGCGCGCATCGATCCGCGTGTCGCAATCGGATCGATCGTCGCGATGTGGCTCATCTATTTCCTGATCACGACGGGCCTCGCCATGCTCTCGGGCGCGCCCGACCAGTGGGCGTTCATCGGCCGCCGCGGCCTCGTCGTGCTGGCCGGGATTTTCTGTACCTTCACCCTTTACCAGTTGCTCCAGCGGGCGCAGCCGCGCAGCTTCGGCGCGCGCCTTGCCGCGGCGATGGGCGCGGCGATTCCGCTCGTCATCCTCTACGCCACGGTGAACCTGCTCGTCTTCTTTTACTGGTTCCCGTCGCAAGACACCGCGCAGATCATCGAGGAGGTGCAGTCGAAATTCCCCGTCGCCTGGGAAATGATGCTCATTCTCGACAGCTCGATCCGCTGGTATTTCTTCTTCGCCGTGTGGGCCGCGCTCTACGTCGCCTTCGGTTATGCAAACGAGATGCGGGCGGTCGAGCGGCGCGCGAACAATTACCGGCTGGAGGCGAAGAATGCGCAGCTTCGCGCGCTGCACTATCAGGTCAATCCCCACTTCCTGTTCAACACGCTCAATTCGCTCTCGACCCTCGTCATGCGCGGGTCGAAGACCGAGGCCGAAGCGATGATCATGAACCTGTCGGCTTTCCTGCGCTCGAGCCTGGAAGTCGATCCCGAACAGTTTGTCAGCCTGGACGAGGAAATCGCCCTCCAGCAACTATATCTGGACATCGAGCAGGCCCGCTTTCCCGACCGGCTCCAGGTCGCGGTCGATATGCCGGCCGAGCTGAAAAACGCCTGTGTCCCGGTCCTGATCCTTCAGCCGATCATCGAAAATGCGATCAAATACGGCGTTGCACCGAGCAAGGGAAAGATCGGCATCCGCCTGACTGCGACGAGCGAATATGGATTGCTCGTACTGCGCGTCGAAAACGACATCGACCCGGCGGTCCCGGCGCCCGAGCCTGGGACCGGGCTGGGGCTGGGCAACGTCCGCGAACGACTGTTGACGCGCTATGGTCCGTCGGCAGGTTGCGAATGGGGCCGCGCCGACGACGGCGGCTTCTTTGTGTCTTTGTGGCTGCCACTTACTCAACAGGGATGCTGACGGAACAATGCAGACGCTGCGCACGCTGATTGTCGACGACGAACCGCTCGCGATCGAACGATTGCAGATATTGGCGGGCCAGCAGGACGGTGTCTCGCTGGTCGGCACGGCGAGCGACGGCGCCTCGGCGCTGAGGATGGTCGAGGCGCTCGCTCCCGATCTTCTGCTCTGTGATATCGCCATGCCCGACCTCAACGGACTCGAAGTCGCCGCGGCAATCGAAAAGCTCGACAGCCCGCCCGCCGTGGTCTTCGTTACGGCGTTCGATCGCTATGCGGTCGCCGCCTTCGACGTCGCAGCGGTCGATTACCTGTTGAAGCCCGTATCGCCCGCACGCCTCGGCAAGGCGCTCGACCGCGTACGCGACTGGCGCGCCACCGGCCGGCCCAGCCAGAAAAAGAGTCAGTGGATCGAAGAGTTCTGGGTCCAGAACCGCGGCGAGATGCTGCGGATCGATGCCAAGCATGTCGACCTTATCGAGGCCGAACGCGACTATATGCGCCTGCACGTCGGGGCTCGAAGCTGGCTGATCCACCAGACGATCAAGACGCTCGAAGCGCGGATGGATCCGGACCAGTTCATGCGGATCCATCGGTCGAAAATGGTGCGCCGCGACGGCATCGTCGGCCTGAAACATCATGGCGACGGGGCCTGGAGCGTCGATCTCGGCGAAGGCGGCGCCCACCGGATTGGACGCACCTATCTGCACGACGTCAAGGCGATCATGCAGCAGGACTAGGCGCTGGCTTTCAACAAAAGGCGGCCATGCCTTTCGGCATGACCGTCTTTCGGCACCGCGTCGGTCAATTCGCCGCCACGTGCAAGGGACCTCCACTCGCCAGCTTCTTGCCCTCGAACAATAGTGCCAGTTGGGGTTCGGCGCTGCGCAGCGCCACGGTGCGGCATTTGACATATCGGCGCTGTTCGCCAAGGGTAAGGCGATTGATGGACCCGCCATCGCACACTTTTTGCGCGGCTCTCGCGACGCGAGCGCGCAAGGCGGCACGGGCTTCGGCGGTCGACAGGTCGAGGTCGCTGTAGTGCACATAGGCACGCCGTTCACCTGTTTCGTCGGCCGCAACGGCAGGAACAGCGCTGGCCGCAGCCATCGGCGCGGCGAGAAGGAAGAGGGAAAGTTTCACCATGGGGGCAGTCCTTTCGAACCGAGGGGGAGACGCGAGATGCGGAAGTCCGGACCGGGGAGACCGGTGCCCCCGCACCTCGCAGTTCGATATCTCGGTCAGATTGCCCCGCAACGCATCCAAGGTTCGATCGGCCCCATCGAATGCTCGATTGAAGGATGAAGGACGTTCACGGATCGACCAACGTCCGGCCGGCGGGGAGCCTTTTCCGTGACCGCAGGATCGAGCGGGAACGGCACCGCGCGGTGGCACCGCTACCTCCTTTACGGGGTCGTCGCGGCGGGTTCGGGACTGGTTGCGGGATGGCTGCTCGGACAGGTCGCGGTAGGAGACGGACTGTACGGCGCCGCGACAACAAGCGAAATACCTTCGAGCTTTGCCGAATTGAGCGGCAATCCCGACTCGGTGACCACCGACAGCCAGCCTCTTGCGCCCCGGTGCATCGGATGCGCCGATGGCGCGGCCGCCGCCGCACGACTGCGCCACGCGCGCTACGATCGCACGGGAGACGACTATCGCGCCCTCGATCCGGTGGCGATCGAATATCCTGCGCCCGCCGCCGGCGAGGCCAACGGCCTGTATGCCGAAGTCGACGGGCCAGCGAGCGATCCCTTGGCCAATGCAGGTGCAGCCGATACTTCGACGACGCTCTCCGAGCGAAACGTCGGCAATTCCCGAATGGTCATCTTGTCCGGCGACAGCGTCCCCGCCGTCCCGACCCCGCAGCCGGTCGCCGTCGCCCTGCCCGCGGCCAAGCCCCAGACGAAATAGCGGCCCGCCGGCCAATCCTCAGCGGATCGGCGACCGGTTCAGGGGTTGGAGGATTTGGGATCGGACGGCTGGGCGCAACGATCGGAATGGCCGGCCTTGCACGCAGCGACATCGGCCTCCCACTGCTTTTTCCGGGCTTCGAACCGCATCCGTTCCTCGGCCGACATAGCAGCGACCCGCGCCTTTTCGGCCTCATAGGCCGCCGTTTCTTCGGCATAGCTCGCCCGGGCATCGGCCTCTTCCTGTGCGGCGGCCTGGACCTGCTGCTCATAAGCGATCTTTTCCGAACGGGCCCTCGCCGCCTGTTCGGCATTCAGCCGCGCCGTATTGGCACGTTCCTCGGGCGTCGTTCCGTCCGGCTTCTTCGGAGCCGCGGCGTCCGCATTCTCGTCGACCTGCGACAATTCGCTGACCGCCTGGGCCAGGTCGTCCTTCCCGTCGCTTGTGGGCTGGAGCGCCAGAGCCGGCGTGGCGATCGCCACGGCAAGCGCCGTGACGACGGTCGGAACAAATTTGGTCATCGCATGTCTCCTGCGGTCGGAACGCTATTCGCGGCCAGAACGCTTCGTCGCACATTGCGTTCCCATCGGCGCGGGATTTGACCCCGCTTCACCGACCGGCCATGCTGCCGCCTACATGGCCGCTCCCATTCTCCACCCGATCAATCGCCCGGTATTCTTCGTCCCCCTCGGCGTGCTCGTCGCCGCGCTGCTCCTCAGCCTCTGGCAAGGCACCGCGTTCGTCGCGGCCGAAACGGCGATCAACGACTGGATCCTGGACAATTTCGGTGCCGCCTTTTCGGTTACGAGCGTCGCCTTCCTGCTGTTGCTGGGTTTCGTCGCGGTTTCGCCATTCGGAAAGACCGTGATAGGCGGCGTCGGCGCCACGCCGCTGCTGGGACGCTGGCGGTGGTTCGCGGTTACCTTGTGCACCACGATCGCGACCGGCATCTTGTTCTGGGGTGCCGCAGAGCCGCTGTTCCACCTCAACGATCCGCCCGCGATGCTGGGCCTGGAGCCGGGAACCGACGCGGCCGCGACCTTCGCCATGTCGACGATGTTCCTGCACTGGACGCTGACGCCCTATGCCATCTACACCGTCGCGGCGCTCGCCTTTGCCCTCCTCTACTATAATCGCTCCGAACCCTTCAGCCTTTCATCGCTGTTCGTGCCGCTGATCGGCAAACGAGCGCACGGTACCGTCGGAACGGTCATCGACATATTGTGCCTGTTCGCGCTTGTGGCCGGGATGGCGGCATCGCTGGGCGCGGGCATATTGGCGCTCGCCGGCGGGATCGAGGGCCTTGGCCATTTTTCCGGCGGTCCGGCGCTCCGCTGGGCGATCGCGGGCGCGATCGTCGCGACCTTCGTCGTGTCGGCGGCCCTGGGGCTGCAACGCGGGATCACGCGCCTGTCGCTGCTCAATGTCTGGCTCTTTTTTGCCGTGCTGCTTTTCGTGCTCGTTGCCGGGCCGAGCGACCGCCTCGCCGGCCTCGGGCTGTCGGGCGCACGCGATTACGCCGCGACCTTCTTTCCGCGGAGCCTCGGCCTCGACGTCGATACCGGGTGGCACCGGCAATGGACGGTCTTCAACTGGGCCAACTGGTTCGCCTGGGCCCCGGTCACCGCTCTTTTTCTGGGTCGCCTCGCGGTTGGCTACACGGTCCGCGTCTTCATTCTGTTCAACCTGCTGTTGCCCGCGATGTTCGGTGCCGCCTGGATGACGATCGTCGCAGGCACGACAATCGCGCTCGATCAGCAGGCGGGGGGCAATCTCTATGCGCTCCTCACCAGCGCCGGGCCCGACCCCCTGCTCTATCGACTCTTCAGCGACCTTGGCGGCGGCCTTCCCGTATTTGTCGTGCTGATTGCCGCCATCTTCCTGTCCTATGTCACCGCCGCGGACAGCAATGTCTCGGCGATGAGCGCGCTTTCGACGCACGGCATCTCGCCCGAAACGCCCGAAGCGCCCTTGTGGGTCAAGGTGGTCTGGGGGGTGACCGTCGGTCTTGTCGCAATCATTCTGGTCGCCGCATCGGGTATCGACGGCATCCGCATGATGTCGATCCTCGGAGGATTCCCGGCCTTGTTCGTGATCTGCGGCGCGGCCCTGTCGGTCGGCGCGATGGCGATACGGGGGCGGCACGACACCGCCCCCGCCGTCACCGGTTAGACAGTCTTACCAGATGCGGGTCCGATCCTCGGGCTTCAGGTAATATTTGGCGTCGGGCTTGACGTTGAACGCCTTGTACCAGGCATCGACATTGCGTGTCGGGCCGATGATCCGCCAGCGCGCCGGGCTATGTTCGTTGCTGGCGACCTGCTGCTTGATCGCGTCCTCGCGCGCCTTGTCGCGCCAGGCTTGCGCGAACGCCAGGAAAAAACGCTGATCGCCCGTCAGCCCGTCGATCACCGGCGCCTCTTTGCCGTCCAGCGACCGATGATACGCGTCATAAGCAACTTCCAGGCCTGCAAGGTCGGCCAGGTTCTCGCCCATCGTCAAATCGGGGTTGATGAACGCGCCGGGCGCGGCCTCATAGGTCGCATATTGCGCTCCGAAGCCCTTGGCCTGCTCCTCGAACCGCTTGGCGTCGGCCGCCGTCCACCAGTCTCGCACGGCGCCGTCGGCGTCGATCTTGCGCCCCTGGTCGTCGAACCCGTGACTGATCTCGTGCCCGATCACGGCGCCGATCGCGCCATAGTTGACCGCATCGTCGACATCCTCGCTGAAGTAGGGCGCCTGCAGGATACCCGCCGGGAACACGATCTTGTTTTCAAGCCCGCCGTTGTAGGCGTTCACTTCCTGTGCGTTCATCGCCCATTTCTTGCGATCGACGGGCTGGTCGAGATCGCTCAGAGAATAGGCATATTCGAATGCCGCGCTGCGCTCGACATTGCCGTACAGATCTGCGGGATCGATCTTGAGCGCCGAATAGTCGCGCCATTTATCGGGATAGCCGACCATGACCTGCATCTTGTCGAGCTTCGCGAGCGCGGCGTCCTTGGTCGCGGGCGCCATCCAGCTGTTGCCGCGGATGCGGTCGGCCATCGCTAGTTTCAGGTTCGCGACCAGATCTTCCATCTTGGCCTTGGCGCTCGGCGGGAAATATTTGGCGGCATATTCGCGACCGACCAATTCCCCAAGGCTGCCGTCGACGAGCGTCAACCCGCGCTTCCAGCGCGGACGCAGCTCGCTGACCCCGCTCAACGCCTTGGTGAATTCGAAGCGGTTGTCGACGAACGCCTTGGAAAGATAGGGCGCGGCATTGTCGGTCACGTGGAAATCCTGCCAGAGTTTCAGCGTGTCGAGCGGCGTCTTTGCATAGAGCGCGGCGATGTCGCGGATGGCGGTGTTCTCGTTGACGATAACCCGCTGCTGCGCGGGGATTTCGGCGCCCTTGAACCAGGCGTCCCAGTCGAGCCCCGGCGCATAGGCCGCCAGCTCGGCCGACGACATCGGGTTGTTGATCTTGCCGAGGTCGCGGCGATCGGCGATCGCCCAGCTCGCCCTGGCGATGTCGGTTTCGAAGGCTATGATCGTGTCCGCCGCCTTCTCTGGCGCCGGATTGCCGATCAGTTTCATCGTCCGCACGATATAGGCGCGATAGGCGTCGCGCTGCGTCTTGAACTGATCCGACAGATAATATTCGCGATCGGGAAGGCCGATGCCGCCCTGTCCCAGCCACAGCACGTTGGTCGTCGGATCGTCGGTGTCGGCATAGGGGCCGCCGCCGACGATGCTGTAACCGAACGCCCCCTGCGAGCGTCCCATGAAGCGCGCCATTTCGCTCTTGCCCTTGATCGCCGCGACGCGGGCCAGGTCGGCCATAAGCGGCTTGGCGCCGAGCGCTTCGACCCGCGCTTCGTCCATGAAGCTTTGATAAAGGCCGCCGACCTGGCTCGTCGGGGGAGCGGTCGTGACGAGCGCGCGCAATTGGCGCTGGGTCAGATTATAGACGTCATAGTCGACGCCTGCCGATGCCTGATCGGCGGGGATTTCGGTGTTCCTGAACCAGGTGCCATTGGCATAGCGGTCGAAATCGTCGCCGGGCCGCACCGACGTGTCGCGGGCATCGAGGTCGACGCCCCAGCTTCCGAACCGGAGCGGGTCGAGCGTGCCACTGTCGGCCGGGGCCGGCTGCGCGGCGGGGGCGCTGTCCGGTTGCGCCATCGCGGTCGGGCCGGCCAACGCAAGCGACGCCGCCGACAAAAGCAGAAATTTCTTCATAAAAGGTCCCCGTACTATTGTGATGCTCGATCCTGACGACAATGCGGCCGGGCGGCACGGCCTTTCTGGCAAGCTGCGGAAATGTTTCGACGAACGGCTCGCATATGCGGCGGACACCTTGCGGTCGCCGCCGACCCGCCCCATCTCCCACCCCGTAGCGCAGCCTCTTGCGCATCAAGAACAAATCTGGAACACACCCCTCCCATGACTCTGACCCACATCTCGGTGCGCGGCGCCCGCGAGCATAATCTGAAGGGCGTCGACGTCGACCTGCCGCGCGACAGCCTGATCGTCATCACCGGCCTGTCGGGAAGCGGCAAATCGAGCCTTGCCTTCGACACCATCTATGCCGAGGGCCAGCGCCGCTATGTCGAGAGCCTGTCGGCCTATGCGCGCCAGTTCCTCGAGATGATGCAAAAGCCCGACGTCGAGCATATCGACGGCCTGTCGCCCGCGATCAGCATCGAGCAGAAGACGACGAGCCGCAACCCGCGCTCGACGGTCGCGACCGTCACCGAAATCTATGACTATATGCGCCTCTTGTGGGCGCGCGTCGGCATCCCCTATTCGCCCGCGACCGGCGAGCCGATCAGCGCTCAGAGCGTCGCCGACATGGTCGACCGCGTGATGGCGCTGCCCGAAGGGACGCGCGCCTATCTGCTCGCCCCCGTCGTGCGCGGGCGCAAGGGCGAGTATAAGAAGGAACTCGCGCAGTGGCAGAAGGAAGGCTTCACGCGCGTCCGCATCGACGGCGAGTTTTACGAGATCGAGGACGCGCCGGCGCTCGACAAGAAGTACAAGCACGACATCGAGGTCGTCGTCGACCGCATCGTCGTGCGCGAGGGCATCGAAACGCGGCTCGCCGACAGTTTTGAAACCGCGCTCAAGCTCGCCGAGGGGCTGGCCTATGTCGATCTTGCCGATACGACGGTGGCGGAGGCGCAGTCGTCTAATGGTAAGACTAACGACTCCGGCTCATCCAATTCCGTTCGTGCTGAGCTTGTCGAAGCACCGTCCTTGCCTTCCGAAGAACAGGACGGCCCTTCGACAAGCTCAGGGCGAACGGGGATGAAAAATGTCGGAATACCGCTCAACCGCATCATCTTTTCGGAGAAATTCGCCTGCCCCGTCTCGGGCTTCACGATCGCCGAGATCGAGCCGCGGCTGTTCAGCTTCAACGCGCCGCAGGGCGCGTGCCCGGCGTGCGACGGGCTCGGCGAGCGGCTCGAGTTCGACCCCCAACTCGTCGTCCCCAACCATGCGCTCAGCCTGAAGAAGGGCGCGGTGGTGCCGTGGGCGAAATCGAACCCGCCCTCGCCCTATTATATGCAGGTGCTCGAAAGCCTCGCAAAGGCGTATGACTTCGACCTGACGACGCCGTGGGCCGACCTGCCCGGCGGGGTGCAGCAGATCATCCTCTATGGCAGCGGCGGGATGCCCGTCGAGCTGACCTTCAAGGACGGGCGGCGCACCTATACGACGCACAAGGCGTTCGAGGGGGTGATCGGCAACCTCAACCGCCGGATGCTGCAGACCGAGAGCGCGTGGATGCGCGAGGAGCTGGGCAAATATCAGACCGCGCAGCCGTGCGAGACGTGCCACGGCGCGCGCCTGCGCCCCGAACCGCTCGCGGTGAAGATCGCGGGCGAGAATATCAGCCAGTCGGCGCAGCGCAGCGTCGCCGACGCCTATGCGTGGTTCGGCACCCTCGAGGAGAGGCTGAACGACCAGCAGAAGCAGATCGCGAAGGCGATTTTGAAAGAGATCAACGAGCGGCTCGGCTTTCTCAACAATGTCGGGCTCGACTATCTGAACCTCAACCGCACCAGCGGGACGCTCTCCGGCGGCGAGAGCCAGCGCATCCGCCTCGCGAGCCAGATCGGCAGCGGGCTGTCGGGCGTGCTCTATGTCCTCGACGAGCCGAGCATCGGGCTGCACCAGCGCGACAACGACCGGCTGCTCGAAACGCTGAAGCGGCTCCGCGACCTCGGCAATACGGTGATCGTCGTCGAGCATGACGAGGATGCGATCCGCAGCGCCGACCATGTCGTCGACATGGGCCCCGGCGCCGGGGTCCACGGCGGCGAGATCGTCGCCGAAGGCACGCTGAAACAGGTGCTCGCGAACAAGAAGAGCCTGACCGCGGCGTATCTGACCGGCGCGAAGAAGATCGACGTGCCGACGCACCGCCGCCCCGGCAACGGCTTCGACCTGGTGCTGAAGGGCGCGCGCGCGAACAACCTTCAGAATGTCACCGCGACGATCCCGCTCGGCACCTTCACCTGCGTCACCGGCCTGTCGGGCAGCGGCAAGTCGAGCCTGATCATCGACACGCTCTATGCCAGCGCAGCGCGGACGCTGAACGGCGCGCGCGTCGTCGCGGGGCCGCACGACGCCCTCACCGGGCTCGAGCATTGCGACAAGGTGATCGACATCGACCAGTCGCCGATCGGCCGCACCCCGCGGTCGAACCCCGCGACTTATACGGGCGCCTTCACGACGATCCGCGACTGGTTCGCGGGGCTGCCCGAAAGCCAGGCGCGCGGCTACAAACCCGGGCGGTTCAGCTTCAACGTCAAGGGCGGGCGCTGCGAAACCTGCACCGGCGACGGGCTGATCAAGATCGAAATGCACTTCCTGCCCGACGTCTATGTGACGTGCGAGACGTGCCACGGCAAACGCTACAACCGCGAAACGCTGGAGGTGAAGTTCAAGGGCCAGAGCATCGCCGACGTGCTCGACATGACGGTCGAGGATGCCGCCGACTTCTTCAAGGCGGTGCCCGCGATCCGCGACAAGATGGCGATGCTGTGCCGCGTCGGCCTCGGCTATATCAAGGTCGGGCAACAGGCGACGACGCTGTCGGGCGGCGAGGCGCAGCGCGTCAAGCTGGCGAAGGAGCTGTCGCGCCGGTCGACCGGGCAGACGCTCTACATCCTCGACGAGCCGACCACCGGCCTGCATTTCGAGGATGTCAGGAAGCTGCTGGAAGTGCTGCAGGCGCTGGTCGATCAGGGCAACAGCGTGGTGGTGATCGAGCATAACCTCGACGTCATCAAGACCGCCGACTGGATCGTCGACCTGGGCCCCGAAGGCGGGGTGAAGGGCGGCGAGATCGTCGCGGCGGGGACCCCGGAACAGGTGGTGAAGGAACCGCGCAGCTTCACCGGCCAATATCTGAAGCCGCTGCTGGAGAAATAGGGAAAGCCCCCTCCCGCCTGCGGGAGGGGCAGCGAGACTTGCGAGCTTGCTCGCCCAGTCGCAGCGGGGTGGGTTCCGAAAGGGTGCAAGCCCACCCCCAACCCCTCCCGCAAGCGGGAGGGGAGCCATCACCCCATCCGTGTCGCGGTGATATCCTCGGCGGCATAGATGCCGATCGCGAGCGGCTGCGGCGACCGCGCGCCACGCTCGTCCAAAGTTCAGTAAAAGTCAGCCTCGTGCGCCGCCTTTCGCCGCCCCGTTCGGGGACCGGGAAAAAGCCGGCCAAGCCTGCACACCCGGCGGACGGCACCCGCGTCTGTCCATGATCTGAAAAGAGCCGGATGCAGACTGGCACAGCGCGGCCATGTAGGACAGCGATTTTGTTGCCGCGCGGTTTCCCGCCCTCGCCATCCCTGCGCGTCACCTCCTCGACGGCATAGATACGGATCGCGGGCGGTTCGGGCGACAGCGCCCGCCTTTGTGCGACGCAGGCGCGCGCAGCGGGGACGGCGAAGCGGGCGCGGACCGCCTCGACGCAGTCCCAATACTCGACAGGGTAAAGATGACGCGTCTTGCTTTCTGACCCCAACTTGACAAATCTATTTGTATTTGATGACATTCGAGTGGGGAGGATACGATTTGCCTGATACTGAAAACCAAAATGGCGTAGATGCGCTGGATTCACTGATTGCCGATCCTAAAATCCGACGCGTAATAGCAAGTGCATTGCTTCACCTCGCCAAAACTGGAAAGTCGGGGTTGACTGCGGCCGCAACAACTCTCGTCCATTCATTTTCGGCGTACCAAGAGTACCTGTCCCTAACGCATCGACGTGTGTCGACCATCAAAACATTCGCGGACCCGACAAAACCGGTGCCGCTGATCGATCATTTTGTTGAAACAAATCTTCAACAAAACTCCACCGTCATAAATCAAGATGATCTTAGGTCATTTCTATCTGATGGGAGTAAGATCATCATTACTGCCCTCGCAGGGTTCGGAAAGAGTGTTTTGTTAAGATATCTTGCTCTGTCATTTTATGAAAATCCAACGGGAAAAATACCTATATTTATCGAATTGAGAGATTTGAATAGGACTACAAGTCCGAATATAATTTCTTATATTCATTCTCTTTACAAGCAAACATCAAAGATTGAGAGAGGCGTATTTGAAAAGGGCTTAAAGTCAGGTCTATTTGTTTTATTTTTAGATGGGTTTGATGAAATAAATTTTGAACATAGAAAATCTATTCAAGAGCAAATAATTGATTTAGCAAAAGAGTATCCGGAAACATCGATTATTGTTTCAAGCCGGCCTGACGAACAGTTCTCTTCCTGGCAGGCATTTAACTGCTACGGCGTATGCCCAATGTCTTTAAAGCAGGTAATTCAACTTGTTGAAAAGATAGAATATGATGAAAATATAAAGAAAAAATTCATAGGAAAGCTTAAGAATGGGCTTTACAAAAAGCATAAAAGCTTTTTATCTACGCCACTTTTATCGACTTTAATGATGCTAACTTACGAGCAAAATGCAAACATCCCAGACAAGATGCATCTTTTTTACCTGAGGGCTTTTGAAACTCTTTTTGATAAGCACGATACTTACAAAGAACAGTATGAGAGAAAAAGAAAATCAAATCTGAGGATAGACCAGTTTTCCAAATTATTTTCTGTATTTTGCTTTAATTCATACATGAATGAGAAATTTGAATTTTCAAAGTCGGATATTATAGAACTTATAAACGATGCAATATCGTACTGCGGTTACGCCTTAAATCCTGAAGAAGTTTTATTCGATTTAACAGAATCAGTGTGCCTAGTTCAGATAGAGGGTAATTTGTATTCATTTGTTCATAGGTCATTTCAGGAATATTTTACCGCTGTTTTCCTAAGCCAATGTCCGGAGCAATTCCGCGGAGAGTTCCTCGACGAATTTGTATTCCGTCCTTGGGACACCGTTTTAATAATGCTTTTCGACATGGCCCAAGAGCGTATAGAAGTTGAATGGGTGCTCCCGAGGCTGAAGGCGTATGTCGAAGAAGTAGAAAAATTGAGGGGAGCATTAGCACGGCGCGCTTTATTTCTACAGTGGAAGTCGATCAATCTTAGCCTTCATGGGAAAAAGTGCTGCTTTGGAAATATGCAAAGTGGGCAATTTCGTCGAATGACAATCGTAATAGAGAAATTCTATCAGGAAAAATTCTTGGCAGCGGACTCGGGCCTATTCAGTAGAGATGTCGACGATTTTTGTCTTAAAATAGCCACGTCACTCGGATATGAATATGTTTCTCTCGGAGATTCCAAATTTTTTACATCTAAGAAGAAAAGAAATATTTCCCTTTCCCCTGACGAAAAATATTCAATTGAGAATGGAATGGTGAAGCAAGTTTCGCTCCAACATAAAATCCTCGTTGAAATCCTAAACTCTGTCAGCGACCACAAAGTAGTAAGGCAAAAATTTCTGGCGAAGGTTAAGGGAACTCGCGATCAGTTCATATAGCCACTCGTTGCGTATGACACTTCCATGACACTCCCTGTCACATACGCGTCACACAAAACCCCCATTGGCGGCTCAGCGAGTCGCCGCGGGGGTGGCGGCTTGGTTCGGTAACGACCCCCGACAGGAAATTTTCCATGCTGAAGTCTTTCGCTCTCGCCGCCGGCGCCGCGACCTGCGCGCTGGCGCTTTCGGCTTGCCAGGATCAGGCGTCGCAGGGCGGCGGCGCGCGCGATTATATCAGCGCGGTCGGGTCTTCGACCGTCTATCCCTTTGCCACCGCGGCCGGCGAGAAGTTCGCCGAAGCGACGGGGAACAAGACGCCCAAGATCGACAGCACCGGCACCGGCGGCGGCTTCGAGCGCTTTTGCCAGGGCGTCGGCGGCGACACCCCCGATATTTCGAACGCGTCGCGCCGGATGAAGAAGTCGGAGTTCGACACCTGCCAGAAGAATGGCGTCACGGACATCGTCGAGATCCAGGTCGGCATCGACGGCATCGCGCTGGGCGAGGCGCAGCGCGGCCCGGGCTTCAAGCTGAGCGAGGAAGACGTCTATAAGGCGCTCGCCGCGAACCCCTATGGCAAGCCCAACACCGCGAAGACGTGGAAGGACGTCAACCCCGCCCTCCCCGCGGTCGGCATCTCGGTATTCGGCCCGCCGTCGACCAGCGGCACCTATGACGCGTTCAAGGAACTGATCATGGGCAAGGGCTGCGACGCGAACCCCGAGATGAAGGCGCTGAAGGCCGCCGACAAGGACAAGCATGAGGCGGTGTGCACCGGCCTGCGCGGGTCGCCCTATTATGTGGAGCAGGGCGAGAATGATAACCTCATCATCTCGAAGCTCGACAAGAACCCCGACAGCCTGGGCATTTTTGGCTTTTCGTACCTCGATGCGAACAAGGACAGGATCAAGGCGGTGCCGGTGCAGGGCGTGTCGCCGACCTATGACACGATTGCCGACGGCAGCTATCCCGGATCGCGCCCGCTGTTCATCTATATCAAGAAGGCGCATGTCGGCGTCGTTCCGGGGCTGAAAGAGTATGTCGCGGAATTCCTGAAGGGCGCGGGCACCGGCGGCTACCTCGCCGGAAAGGGCCTGATCGTGTCGCCCAAGGCGGTGTCGGACGCGGCGAATGCCGCGGCGACGAACATGACCCCGCTCGACGGGTCGGTGCTGAAGTAAGTTTCCCTGCTGCCAACTCCGTGTGCCCCCGCGAAGGCAGGGGCCCATCATCCACCCTCACGATCTTCAGCAAACATCGCCGAAAAACGATAGTGCAGGAGTTGGGCCCCCGCCTTCGCGGGGGAACAGGATAAAATGGAATAGCCGAGACGTGACCTTCAACGCCGCCGCCTTGCTCCTCCTCATCCTCGGCCTCGCGCTGATCGGCTGGCTGGCCGGGCGTGCGCGGTCGGCGATGCTCGCGGGGCGCAGCGGCCGCCGGCTGCATTCGCGGCCGCAATATCATGGCTGGTATGTGGCGCTGTGGCTGTTCGCGCCGGCGGCGATCTTCCTCGCCATCTGGTCGAGCGTGTCGCCGGGGCTGATCACCAATCAGGTGCTGACGAGCCCCGCGGCCGAGAGCCTGCCCGCCTTTGGCTTCGAGCGCAGCGCGATCCTGTCCGACGCGCGCGAGGTTGCGCAGGGCAAGGCGGCGAAGGTGCGCCTGCCCGCCGCGGCGCCGCTGGTCGAACCCTATGAAGCCGCGACGCACCGCTATGCGTGGATCGGCATCGCCGCGATGCTGGCGCTGGCGCTGGCGGGCGGGCTTTACGCCTTCACGCGCATCCGCCCCGATTTCCGCGCCCGCACGCGGGTCGAGCGGATCGTCATGGCGCTGCTGCTGCTCGCCTCGCTCGTCGCGATTTTGACGACCTTTGGCATCGTGCTGTCGCTGCTCGTCGAATCGCTGCGCTTCTTCAGCCTGGTGCCGGTGAGCGAGCTGCTGTTCGGGACGCACTGGAACCCGCAGAGCGGCGCGCCGGTCGCGGGCACCTTCGGCGGCATCCCGCTGTTCTGGGGCACGGTGCTGATCGGCGCGATCATCGCGATGATAGTGGCGATCCCGGTCGGCATGATGAGCGCGGTGTACCTGACCCAATATGCCGCGCCGACGGTGCGCAAATGGGTGAAGCCGTGCCTTGAGATCCTCGCGGGCGTGCCGACGGTGGTTTACGGCTATTTCGCGGCGCTGACCGTCGCGCCGGCGCTGCGCAACTTTGCGGTGACGATCGGCATCCCCAATGCCTCGACCGAAAGCGCGCTCGCCGCGGGCATCGTGATGGGGGTGATGATTATCCCCTTCGTCTCGTCGATGGCCGACGACAGCATCAACGCGGTGCCGCAGGCGATGCGCGACGGATCGCTGGCCTTGGGCGCGACGCCGAACGAGACGATCCGCCAGGTGCTGATCCCCGCGGCGCTGCCCGGCGTGATGGGCGGCATATTGCTCGCGGTCAGCCGCGCGATCGGCGAGACAATGATCGTGGTGATGGCCGCGGGCCTGTCCGCGAACCTGACCGCCAACCCCTTTGCCAGCGTGACCACCGTGACCGCGCAGATCGTCAAGCTGCTGACCGGCGACCAGGAATTCGACAGCGCCAAGACGCTCGCCGCGTTCGCGCTGGGGCTGGTGCTGTTCCTCGTCACGCTGCTCCTGAACATCGTCGCGCTGCGCATCGTCAAAAAGTATCGCGAAGCCTATGAGTAACCCGACCGCCCCGACCGACTGGAAGGCCCCGACGATGCAGAAACGCATCGCGCGCCGCTACGCCGCCGAGCGCCGCTTCAAGGCGCTGGGGCTGGGCGCGGTGCTGCTGTCGGGATTCTTCCTCGCTTTCCTGCTATTCGTGATGGTCGGCAATGGCGCGCGCGGCTTTACCTATACGCATGTCGCGGTGCCGATCGACTTCAAGGCGATGCCGCTGACGATCGACGCCGCGCGCCTGAACGACCCCGACGCCGACCAGGCGATCGCGAGCGCCGGGCTGGCCGACATCGTCGCCTTTGCCGCCGACGAGGCGCTGGGCGACGGCGGATCGGGCTTGATAAGCGAAAACGCCTGGAAGGAAGTGCGCAGCGAAATCAAGGCCGACCCCGAACTGCTGAACGGCAAGTCGGTGTTCGAGCTGCCCGCGTCGAGCACGATCGACATCGCCGCCAAGGAAGGCGCAAAGGGCGACCTGGGCGCGCGCGTCGATGCGCTGAAGCGCGACGGGCGGCTCTCGACCGGCTTCCACTGGCCTTTCTTCAGGAACGCCGACGCGACCGATCCCGCGGTGGCGGGCATCTGGGGCGCGCTCAAGGGGTCGCTGCTGACGATCTTCATCGCGTTCCTGATCGCGTTTCCGACCGGGGTGCTCGCGGCGCTCTATCTAGAGGAATATGCGCCGCGGAACCGCTGGACCGACCTGATCGAAGTATCGATCAACAATCTGGCCGCGGTGCCCTCGATCATCTTCGGCCTGCTCGCGCTCGCGGTGTTCATCAACTGGTTCGGGCTCTGCCAGGCAAGCCCGCTCGTCGGCGGGCTGACGCTCGCGCTGATGACGATGCCGGTGATCGTGATCGCGAGCCGCAACGCGATCAAGTCGGTGCCGCCCTCGATCCGCGATGCGGCGCTGGGCGTCGGCGCGAGTCCGGTGCAGGTGGTGTTCCACCATGTCCTGCCGCTCGCGCTGCCCGGCATCTTGACCGGCACGATCATCGGCATGGCGCGCGCATTGGGCGAGACCGCACCGCTGCTGCTTGTCGGGATGCGCGCTTTCATCGGCGACGTGCCGGGCGGCATCTGCTCGCCCTCAACCGTGCTGCCGATGCAGATCTTCCTCTGGTCGGACGAGGTCGATCGCGGCTTCGTCGAGAAAACCTCCGCCGCGATCATCGTGCTGCTCATCGTGCTGCTGTCGATGAACGCGCTGGCGATCTATCTTCGCAACAAATTCGAAAAACGCTGGTGATCATGACCCAAGACGACCTCTCCATCACCGACCCCAAGATGCGCGCCAGCGGCGTCAGCGTCTTCTATGGCGAGAAGCAGGCGATCAACGACGTGTCGATCGACGTCGGCACCGACCTGGTGACCGCCTTCATCGGTCCGTCGGGGTGCGGCAAGTCGACCTTCCTGCGCTCGCTAAACCGGATGAACGACACGATCGCGGGCGCAAAGGTGACCGGAACAATCGAACTCGACGGCGAGGACATCTATGCCCCGTCGATGGACGTCGTGCAGCTTCGCGCGCGCGTCGGCATGGTGTTCCAGAAACCGAACCCCTTTCCCAAGTCGATCTATGACAATGTCGCCTATGGCTCGCGCATCCACGGCCTCGCGTCGGGCAAGGCCGACCTCGACGGCATCGTCGAGCGCGCGCTGACCCGCGCCGGGCTGTGGGACGAGGTCAAGGACCGCCTGGCCGAAAGCGGCACCGCGCTGTCGGGGGGCCAGCAACAGCGCCTGTGCATCGCACGCGCGATCGCGGTCGACCCCGAAGTCATCCTGATGGACGAGCCCTGCTCGGCGCTCGATCCCATCGCGACCGCGAAGATCGAGGAGCTGATCCACGAGCTGCGCGGCAAATATGCTATCGTGATCGTCACGCACAATATGCAGCAGGCGGCCCGCGTGTCGCAGCGCACCGCCTTTTTCCACCTCGGAACGCTCGTCGAATATGGCAAGACGACCGACATTTTCACCAATCCGAAGGCGGAACGGACCAAGGATTATATCACCGGCCGCTATGGCTAAGGCCTAGCCGCGAAAGGACGTTAGGATGGCAGTAGTCAACGAACATACCGTCAAGGCCTTCGACGAGGATCTGAACCGCCTGCGCGGGCTGATCAGCGAGATGGGCGGGCGCGCAGAACAGGCGCTGCTCCAGGCGATGGCGGCGCTCAGCAAGGGCGACCAGGAGCTCGCCGCGCAAGTCGTCCTGGGCGACAAGAAGATCGACGCGCTCGAGGCCGAAGTCGAACAGCTGACCGTCCAGACGATCGCGCTGCGCGCGCCGATGGCCGACGATTTGCGCGAGATGATCGCGGCGCTGAAGATCGTGTCGGTCGTCGAACGCATCGGCGACTATGCCAAGAATATCGCCAAGCGCGTCGCGCTGATGGACCAGACGCGCTCGATCGAGGCGATCCCGGTGCTGATGTCGATGTCGTCGCAGGTCGCAGAACTCGTCCACGACGCGCTCGACAGCTTTGCGGCGCGCGATGCCGAACTCGCGGTGCGGGTGACGGTGCGCGACAAGAATGTCGACGATTTCTACAACAGCATCTTCCGCACGCTCGTGACCTTCATGATGGAAAATCCGAAGCACATCACCGAGAGCGCGCACCTGCTGTTCGTTGCCAAGAATCTGGAGCGCATGGGCGACCATGCGACCAACATCGCCGAGATGGTCTATTATGTCGTCACCGGCGAGCGGATGGAGGAACGCGAGCGCGGCGAAACGCCCGAAGGCGCGGCCTCCGCGGAGCAGGAGTAAGGCCGATGCCGCAACCCGATCTGCTGCTGATCGAGGATGACGAGGCGATCGCCGAGCTGATCGTCTGGCATTTCGCGCGCGAAGGCTTTTCGGTGCGCCAGACCCCCGATGGCGAACAGGCGCTCGTGCTCGTCGAGGAACGCGTTCCCGACATCGTGCTGCTCGACTGGATGATCGAGAGCCTGCCAGGCATCGAGGTCTGCCGCCGGCTGCGACGCAATCCCAAGTCGGCGAATGTGCCGATCATCATGCTGACCGCGCGCGGCGAGGAAGAGGACCGTATCCGCGGCCTCGAAACCGGCGCCGACGATTATGTCACCAAGCCGTTCAGCCCGCGCGAACTCGTCGCGCGCGTCCAGGCGGTGCTGCGCCGCCTGCGCCCCGCGCTCGCCGGCGAAATGCTGACCTACTCGGACATCGAGCTCGACTCGGTCGCGCACAAGGTCGTGCGCGGCGGCCACATCGTGAACATGGGCCCGACCGAGTTCCGCCTGCTGCGGCATTTCATGGAACATCCCGGCCGCGTCTTTTCGCGCGGGCAATTGCTCGACAGCGTCTGGGGCCAGGACAGCGACATCGAACTGCGCACCGTCGACGTCCATATCCGCCGCCTGAGGAAAGCGATCAACCTGCCCGGCACCGCCGACATCATCCGCACCGTGCGGTCGGCCGGTTACGCGCTCGACGCGGGGAAGAGCGTCTGAGAAGAAGGAGCCTTCGGACGGTGCACGTCCGATTTGGGGTGGTGAGCGGACGTTTGAGTAGTGCTCGAATATCCCCTCCCGCCTGCGGGAGGGGCAGCGAGACTTGCCAGCTTGCTGGTTAGTCGCAGTGGGGTGGGCTGATCGCGACGTCGCAGGCCCACCCCCGACCCCTCCCGCAAGCGGGAGGGGAGATTACGGCCACAATCGGTCGTTTCCTGCTATTCGTTCCGCCGGTGGACAGCGGGACCCCGAATCAAATCCGAGCGACGGAGAGGCCGCTACGAGCCCCCGGTGCCATCATCGGCCTCGCCCACTCAGAACACGACCTGCGCCCGGGCTCCGACGGTATCGACGCCATAGTCGCGGTCGGTGATCGCCGGAATCACCGCGTCGTGATAGTCGAGATGCGCATAGTTGATCATGAAGCGCAGATAGTCGACCGGGGTCCAGATCAGTGACGCCATATAACCGTCCTGCGTGCCACCCACGATCCCGGCGTCGTTCAGGTCGAGATGGTCGTACCGCACATTAAACTGGACCGCGCCGATGCCGCCTTCGCCGAGCGGGTGCCGGACCTTCACCTCCTTGAAAATTCCGCCCTTGTAGCTGCGCGTGTCGTCGGTGAGGAAATAGCCGAGTTCCACCGCGCCGCCGAAGAAGGTCGGGTCGGCGAAGCCGGGGCGACCGACCTTTTGCCAATAACCCTCTGCCATGCCGTGCAGCCGCCCGCTGATGAAGGCCGATTCGAGGCCGAGCCCGGTTTCGGAGCGTCCGTCGATGGCGGGGGTCGAAAGGAAACGGATGTCGGCGCTGTGAACAAGCGGGCGCTGGCGATAGCGGACCGACGGCACGGTGTCGCCAAGGCGGCGCCAGTGCGCCGACGCGCCGAAATGGAGCTGCGTCGCGCCGAGTTTCGGCGCATAGACGATGCGGCCGTCGGCGCTGTAGCCGTCGTTGCCGCTGTCCAGCGCGCGGTAATTGTCGGTGAACAGCCCGGCTTCGATCAGCACCGGGCCCGTCGAATATTGACCCGACACGCCGACGCGGCGGATGAAATTGAACGCATCGGTGAAAGCGGCGCGCTCGATGAAGCTGGTGTCGTTGCTGCTCGATAACTCCTCGAGTCCCTGGAACGTATTGTGCTGGCCGACGGTGACCTTCAGCGGCCCCTTGTCGTACGTCAGGAAGGCGTCGAGCAATTCGGACTCGCCGCTCGCGAAATCGGCCTCCACCTTGTAGCCGAAGCCCCCCGGGATCGTGCCGCCGAACCCCATGCGGACGCGGCGCAACTCGTTCGAGAATCCGGTCGCGGGGTCGGCGATCGCGCCGGGTGCACCGACATAGGCGGCATCGACCTGGATGCGACCGCGAGGCTTGAAGCTCCAGCCGTCGGCGCTCTCGATCTCGGGCGCGCCCTTCCAGTGAATCTCCGTCGCGGGCCTGTCCGGAGCCGCCGCTTGTCCGGTTGCCGGCGGCGCGGGCGATACGGCTTCGTCCGCCGGAATCGTCGCGGCGTCGAGCCGTGCTTCGAGCGTTTCGACCTTCGCGCGCAAGGCCGCTAGTTCGGCGCGCAACGCTGCCGCTTCGTCGGCGCTCATCGCCTGGGCATGCGCGTTGTCGGGGAGGCAGAGCATCGTCGTCGCGAGCAAGGCGGCGGTGAAAGCGTGGCGCATCGAAATCGCTCCATTGCGTAAAGGTTGCAATCTGGCGTCGCACTTATGACGCATAAATGACAGATACGCGTCACTATGATGACATTTCGGTTTCAATGCCGAATTTGCGCGCCCCCTTGCCAGCCCGCCGCGAACGACTAAGGACGGGTCCGTTTCTATCGGCAACCCAACGGGTCGCATTTTCTGGGAGATTATCATGGCGATCAATTTCGACGGACGTGTTGCAATCGTGACCGGCGCCGGCGGCGGGCTGGGCCGCGCCTATGCGCTCGAGCTGGCGCGACGCGGCGCGAAGGTCGTCGTCAACGATCTGGGCGGCGCGCGCGACGGCACCGGTCATTCGGATGCCGCCCTGCAGGTGGTCGAGGAAATCCGCGCCGCGGGCGGCACCGCCATGTCGAACGGCGGCAGCGTCACCGAATATGAGCATATGGCCGAGATGGTGGCGAAGACGAAGGAGGAATGGGGCGGTGTCCACGTCCTGATCAACAACGCCGGCATCCTGCGCGACAAGAGCTTCGCAAAGATGACGATGGAGGATTTCGACCTGGTCGTGCAGGTCCACCTGCTCGGCAGCGCGAACGTCACCAAGGCGTGCTGGGACCTGATGCGCGACCAGGCCTATGGCCGCATCCTGATGACCGCGTCTTCGACCGGCCTCTATGGCAATTTCGGGCAGGCGAATTACGGCGCCGCGAAGCTGGGCCTCGCCGGGCTGACCAAGACGCTGCACCTCGAAGGCGCGAAATATAATATCCGCTGCAACACGATCGCCCCGGTCGCGGGCACACGCATGACCGAGGATATCTTTCCGCCCGAACTGTTCGAGAAGTTCACCCCCGAAAATGTCGTTCCCGCCGCGCTGTTCCTCGTCAGCGAGGATGCGCCGACGAACATGATCGTCGGCGCCGGCGCCGGCGCGTTTCACGCCGCCTATGTCACCGCGACCCCCGGCGTCGCGCTGCCCGAGGACGAGCGGACCCCCGAAGGCGTCGCCGCGGCGTGGGAGCAGATCATCGACCGCAAGGGCGAGATCGTCCCGCAGTCGGGCAGCGAACAGTCGATGATCGTGATGAAGGCGCTCCAGGCGCTCGGCTGATCGCGATCGCGCCGCCGCCCCGGACCTGCCGGGGTGGCGCGCGCATCGCCTGCATCACTGTATTGACACGATAACACGCTCGTGCGATAGCAGGCGCGGGGCAAGGGGATCGGACAGAAGGACGACCCCGATGTACAGTGAAAGCGACCTGCAAGCAGCGGTCGATGCCAAAGTGTTGACGCCGGAGGCCGCGCAGGCTTTCCGGTCGCACATTGCGTCGACGCGATCGGCCCCCGGTGCGGACGAGGAATCCTTCCGCCTGATAACCGGCTTCAACGATATTTTCGTCAGCATCGCGGCGATCATCCTGCTCGTCGCGGTGGCATGGATCGGCGAGTCGATCCACAAGGCGCTCGCGGGCGCCTTCGTCGCCGCCTCGGCGTGGTTCCTTGCCGAATATTTTACGCGCCGGCGCCGCATGGCGCTTCCGAGCATCATTCTCGTCCTCGCGTTCGCCGGCGGGGTCCTGGCGACGATGATCGGCTTCCTCGTCGAACATGGCGAGGCGATCTTCGGGCGGCATCCAAGCGAAACGGTGATGGCCCTCGTGGTAGCCGCGATGGCGCTGATCACCGCCGGCGCGACCTGGCTCCACTGGAAGCGCTTCATGGTGCCCATCACCGTTGCAGCGGGCAGCGCGGCGCTAGCGGGCACCGCCATCGCGCTGATCCTTGCCGTTGTCGGCGGCACCGACGAACCCAACGTCGACCTTGTCATGTCGCTCGTCCTTGTCGCCGGCCTGGGCGTCTTCACGCTGGCCATGTGGTGGGATCGCAGCGACCGGGTCCGCCAGACCCGTCGCAGCGACGTCGCTTTCTGGCTCCACCTGCTCGCCGCGCCGATGATCGCGCATCCGATCTTTCACCTGCTCGGCGTCACCCAGGGCGACAATATTTCGAGCGGCGCGGCGGTGATGGTCGTCGGCATCTATATCCTGTTCGGCTTCGTCGCATTGGCGATCGACCGCCGTGCGCTGCTGGTGTCGGCGCTCGCCTATGTGCTGTTCGCGCTGACGCAGCTCTTCCGCACCTTTGGCGCGGTCGAACTCAACGTTGCGCTGACCGCGTTCGTCATCGGCTCCGCCCTGCTGCTGCTGTCGGCCTTTTGGCAGAACGCGCGGTCGGTCGTCGTCGGCGTGCTGCCGGCGAACCTCGCCGACCAGTTGCCGGCGGCGGGGGGTATCCTGCCCCGCGCATCGGCCTGACGCCGATCGGTTCCGGGCGGCGTCCCGAAGTCCTGCCGCCCTTTTCGCGGGCCCCGGTCGCAACCCGACCGGGGCCCGTTTGCCATTGCGGGGCCGACGCGAGAAGCCTGCCCCCTTGCCTGATCGCCGCAGAACGATAAGAGGGGCACCGCGGAATGGGGGCCGCGCCGAACCCGAACGACGTCCACTCTCCCAGGCGAAGGCATGACACCCCCCAATATCCTGATGGTGGAAGACGATCCGCCGATCCGCACCCTCACTGCCCGCGCGCTGCAGGAACATGGCTATATCGTGCGCACCGCGAGCACCGCGCCCCAGATGTGGGACGCGCTGCGCGCGGCGCCCGCCGACCTGTTGCTGCTCGACGTGATGCTGCCCGGAACGTCGGGGATCGATATCTGCCGCGAGATTCGAAAGACGAGCGACGTTCCGATCATCTTCCTGTCGGCAAAGGGAACCGAGATGGACCGGATCGTCGGGCTGGAACTCGGCGCCGACGATTATATCCCCAAGCCCTTCGGAGTGCGCGAGCTGATCGCGCGCGTCCGCGCCGTGCTGCGCCGCCATGCGATCGAGCGCCCGCCCGCCGACCGCGAGCGCGGCATTCTGCGCTTCGATGGCTGGACCGCCAATCTGCCGCGCCGCGAACTGACCTCGCCCGACGGGGTCGCAATCGAGCTGACCGGCGCGGAATTCGACCTGTTGGTCAGCCTGTGCGACAATGCCCAGCGCGTGATCGCGCGCGAGCGGCTGATCGAGCTTTCGCGCACGCGGCTCGGCGACAGTTCGGACCGCAGCGTCGACGTTCTTATCAGCCGGCTGCGGCGCAAATTGTCGGCCGACGACCGGCCCGCACCGATCGTTACGGTGCGCGGCATCGGCTATATGCTCAACGTTCCGGTGGACCGGCTTTGAAGCTGCTCGAGCGCCGCGCCTTCGGCCTGTTCGGCCAGATCGTGGCGATCCTGTTCGCCGCCGTGCTGCTCGAAAGCGCGGCGAGCACGTTCCTGTACGAGCGCGCAAGCCAGTTTTCGATCACCGGCGACAAGGCGCGACGCCTGGCCGAACATCTGGTGCTGTCGGCAAAGCTGATCGAGGAAGCGCCGGTGGCCGAACGCGACACCGTGGCCTCTGAACTGACGACCTCGCGCTATCACCTGACGTGGCAGGAACGACTGACCAACCCGCCCCCGGTCTCTCCTAAGCTGGAGGTCATCACCCGGCAGATCATCGACTGGGAGCCCGAGATCCAGGCGCGCGACCTGCGCCTCTACCTGCAATCTCCCGGGCGGCACGGGACGATAAGCGGTGCGATCCGGCTCGACGATCGCAGCTGGGTGCGCTTCAGCGCGCGCGACCATATCGGTCAGCTCGACCTCACTGTCGGGCGCGTGTTGTCGACGCTGGTCCCCGCGGTCGCGCTGGTGTTGCTCGCCAGCCTGTTGATCCTTCACACGCTGCGCCCGCTCCGCGACCTCACGAGGGCCGCGGAGGCGATTGGCCAGCGCGATTTCGAACCGGTGCCGATGCGCGGCCCCGCCGAGGTGCGCAAGGTGATCAGCGCCTTTAACGACATGCAGCGACGCATCACCGCGATGATCGCCGATCGCACCCAGGCGCTGGCGGCGGTCGGCCACGATTTTCGTACCCCCCTCGCCCGGCTTCGCCTGCGCGCCGAACGCATCGCCGATCCCGAGGTCGGCCCGGAGATCCAGCACGACATCGTCGAGATGGAAGGGATGATCGATTCGCTGCTCGCCTATCTGTCGGGCGACATCGACCAGCCGGCGAGCGAAGCGACGCGATCCGATCTTGCGATATTGTGCGCGACGATCGTCGACGACGCGAGCGACCACGGTCACGACGTCGTCTATGCCGGTCCCGACCATCTGGTGATGGCGGTGCAGGTGGTCGCGCTCAAGCGCGCGCTGCTCAACCTTGTCGACAATGCGCTGCACTTTGGCAGCCGGGTAGAAGTGCGGCTGCGCGAAGCCGAAAGCTGGGTCGAGATCGAGGTTGGCGACAACGGCCCGGGCATCCCCGACGACCAGCGCGCGCAGGCGCTGCAACCCTTTGCCAGGCTCGACAGCGCACGGGCGCGCGACACGGGCGGATTCGGGCTCGGCCTGTCGATCGTCGAGCGCGTCGCAACGATGCACGACGGCCAATTGAGCTTGGGAATCAGTCACCTGGGCGGATTGGGCGCGCGAATTCGGTTGCCCCGCCGCTGAGCAACATTTCGTTACATAGCCGCCGCACCGCAGCAAAATAGCGGCGCCATTTGCGTGAAACCAATCAGCAAGGAGTGGTTTCATGAACGACGTCATCGGACGCGTGTTCGACTTCGAAAAGCGCGTCTTCCCCAGCCGCAACGATTTGTTCGCCAAGCTCGTCGCCGACGGCCAGAGCCCGAAGGCGCTGATGATTTCCTGCGCCGACAGCCGCATCGTCCCCGAACAGATCATGCAGGCCGAACCCGGCGACCTGTTCGTCTGCCGCAACGCCGGCAATATCGTCCCGCCGTTCGCGACCCAGAATGGCGGGGTATCGTCGACGGTCGAATATGCCGTCGCCGCGCTCGGCGTGCGCGACATCATCGTCTGCGGCCATTCGGACTGCGGCGCGATGAAAGCGCTGATGAACCCGCAGATGATGGACGGAATGCCCAATGTCGCCGCGTGGCTGCGCCACAGCCATGCCGCCGAGCATGTCGTGCGGACCGGATATGACGAGCTCGACGAAGGCGGCCGCGTGCGGGCCGCAAGCCTCGAGAATGTCGTGGTCCAGATCGCCCACCTGCGGACCCATCCGTCGGTTGCCGCCGGAATTGCGCGCGGCGAAATTTCGCTGCACGGCTGGTTCGTCGACATCCATCAGGGCCAGATCCTCGGCCTCGATGGCCAGACGGGCCGATTTGTGCCGATCCGCGCCGAAGACCCCCTGCCCGTCGCCCTCCCCGCCGCGCAGCGCCTCGCAATGAAGGCGAACGAGGCGGAGGCCGCCTGATGTCCAGCCAGGCTCTCCCCGCCAGCCCGGGCACCCTGTCGCGCGACTTCGCGGCGTCGATCGTCGTGTTTCTGGTCGCGATACCGCTGTGCATGGGCATCGCGGTCGCGTCGGGCGTCCCGCCCGAAAAGGGACTGATCACCGGGATCATCGGCGGCATCGTCGTGGGGCTGCTCGCGGGCTCGCCGCTTCAGGTCAGCGGTCCCGCCGCCGGCTTGGCGGTCATCGTGTTCGAGCTGATCCGCACCCAGGGCCTCGAAGCCCTGGGGCCGATCCTGATCCTCGCCGGGCTCGTCCAGCTCGCGGCCGGCATCTTCAAGCTCGGCGGCTGGTTCCGCGCCATCTCTCCGGCCGTGGTCCACGGAATGCTCGCCGGCATCGGCGTGCTGATCGTCATCGGCCAGTTTCACGTTCTGTTCGACGCCCGGCCGCTGGCCAGCGGGCTGGAGAATATCGCCGCGATCCCGGGCCGGCTGCTCGGGCTCGACGCGGCGAGCCCCGGCGGCGCCGAACTCGCGCTGGCGATCGCCGCGGTCACGATCGGCGTGATGCTGGGGTGGGAAAAATGGCGCCCGGCATCGCTGCGCCTCGTCCCCGGCGCGCTGCTCGGCGTCGTCGCGGGAACGCTGGTCGCCATGCTGTTCGGCCTGGCGGTGACGCGCGTCGACGTGCCCGATTCGATCGTCGCCGCGATTGCCCCGCCCGAAACGTCGGTTCTGAGCTGGCTGACCCCCGACATCCTGGCCGCCGCGGTCGCGGTCGCGTTCATCGCCAGCGCCGAAACCTTGCTGTCGGCTGCCGCCGTCGACAAGATGCACGACGGCCCGCGCAGCGACTTCAACAAGGAGCTGCGCGCGCAGGGCGTCGGCAACCTGTTGTGCGGTGGCGCGGGCGCGCTGCCGATGACGGGAGTCATCGTCCGTAGCTCGGCCAATGTGCAGGCAGGCGCGGCAACGCGGCTGTCGGCGGTCCTGCATGGCGTCTGGATCCTGGGCTTCGTCGCGCTGCTCCCCTTCGTCATGCGCGAGATTCCGATGGCGACGCTGGGCGCGGTGCTGGTCGTGACCGGCTGGCGGCTCGTCAAGTTCGACCATGCGCGCGAGCTGTTCCGCAATCACGGACTGCTGCCGGTGCTGATCTGGGCGACGACGCTCGTCCTTGTCGTCGCGGTCGACCTGCTCACCGGCGTGATCGTCGGCATCCTCTTCTCGCTTGTCGAGTTGATCCCCCACCTCCGCCGCCTGCGGCTCCGGGTCGATCGATCGGAAGTCGAAGAAGGCGAACATGTCAGCCTGTCGGGCGCGGCGACGTTCGTCCAGCTTCCCAAACTGGAGGCGACGCTCGGCACGCTTCCGTCCGACAAGCCGGTCACGCTCGATTGCGCACAGCTGTCGGGACTCGACCACAGCTGCGCCGAACTGATCCGCGACTGGGTCGAACGCCGCAAGACGCAGGGCGGACAAACGACCTTGCTGGGCAGCGACCGGCGCCTTCGCGCGCTCGCTGCCTGACCAAAGGGCTCCTACGGGAGGAACGGGTGTGGGTCAGGCGTCAGATCTGGCCCACACTCGCCGCGGTCGGCTGGCCGTCAGTCGCCCACCAGCTTCATCAGCTTGCGTTCGATAGGGGCGAGTATGTTCGCGAGTTCGTCCCCGCGCTTCAGCACCGCCCCGGCTTCGGACACCAGCGCCCACAGACCTTGGCGGCTCCGCAAGGCCGGGCGCTTTTCGATGCGATATTCGGGACGCTCCGCGGTGCGGCGAAAGGCCGAGAAGATCGCGGCATCGCGCTGGAAGTCCATCGCATAGTCGCGCCAGCGCCCCGCCGCGACCATGCGGCCGTAAAGGTCGAGAATGCGGGTCAGTTCCTCACGGTCGAACCCGACTTGCAGCGGTGCCGCGCGCATGACGTGCGGCAAGGGCGTTACCGTTCCCATCAGGCCCGGTTCCGGCTCCCTTTGCGCCGCTGCGGCGCTTCGTCGTCATTGTCCACGGCCGCGGCATCGCGCTCGGCGATCAACGCGGCGAGTTGTTTCTGCAATTGCTCGAGCTGGCATTGCAACAGCTCGACTTTCTGCGTCGCGGGGTCGAAAGTTTCGCTGCACGGCGTGCCATAGGGGACGAACTCGCGCGCATATTCGGTCGCATCGACCAGCGTCGAGCGGGCCGGAATGCCGACCATCACCGCGCCTTCGGGGACGTCCTTCGTGACGACAGCATTGGCGCCGACGCGCGCGCGCTCGTTAACGGTCACCGGCCCGAGTATCTGGGCCCCCGAACCGACGATCACATCGTCGCACAGGGTCGGGTGGCGCTTGCCGCCGATGCCGTTGGCGGGGTCGGTGCCGCCGAGGGTGACGCCCTGATAGATCGAGACATTGTCGGCAATCTCGGCGGTTTCGCCGATCACGACGCCAAAGCCGTGATCGATGAACAGGTGGCGGCCGATCGTCGCGCCGGGATGGATATCGATTCCGGTCAGGAAACGCGCGAGGTGATTGATGAAGCGCGCGAGGAAGAACAGCCGCGCCTCGAACAGCCAGTGGGCGACGCGGTGCATGCCGACGGCGAGCAGCCCCGGGTAGAGAAGAATTTCCCACCGCGACCGCGGTGCGGGGTCGCGCGCCTTGATCGAATCGAGATAGGCGACCAGGCTGTTGAACATCGCATTGTCCCCTGCGATCCTGTTGTCGGCGCAAGATAGAGACGGCGGCGCATCATTTCCACCCCCGACGCGCCTTATTCGTTAACGAGCGAAGAGCCCCAGCCGAAACAGCAGCCACCCCTCGCTGCGCCATCGTCGTTCGCCGCCGCGCGCAGCGATCGCGGCGGCCCAGCGATCGAGCAGAAGCAGCGCGCGCTGTCCGGCGAAAGCGGTGCGGGGCGGCGGGACGGCGTCGCGGGCATCGGCGAACAGTCGGCGCGCATCGTCCTCTTCCTTTTGCTGCGCCGCGCCCCAAAGCAGCCCCCAGCGCCGTCCCGAGACGGGATCGCCGCCCGACAGCCCGAAGAGCGCCGCTCCGAAGGCCGCCGCGGCCGATGCGCGCGCGTCGGCATCTTCGGCCAACAACAGGGCTTCGGCCGCATCGACGAGCGTGTCGAAACCGCCCTGCCCACTCCAGTTCGCCTGAAGGTCGGCAAGCAACGGCTCGCCCTTCGGCAGCGCCGCCGGGTCGGCGGCGAGCAGCGCCAGCATGTCGCGCCACCAGGCAAGCTTGATCTGACCGATCAGCGGCTCACTGGTATCGCGCAACAGCGCCGTCAGCCGCTCGGCAAGCGACCATAGCGCCGCCAGCGCGGGGCGGCGCTCCGGCCGGACCGCGACCAGAACGCGCGGGTCACGCAGGTCGGGATAGGGGGCTTCAGCTTCGCTTGTCATGCAACGACTGCGTTAGAACAGCGCCTATAAATAGAAAACCGTTCGCCCTGAGCTTGTCGAAGGGCCGTTCTTTCTCCGTGATGGCAAGAACGGTGCTTCGACAAGCTCAGCACGAACGGAAATGGGGTGTAGCCCCGCGATCTCAACCGCGATTGCACACCGCCTTCGCTGCCGCGATCACGCGCGGGGTGTCGACGAGCGCCGCCTTTTCGAGATTGGCCGCATAGGGAAGCGGCACATCCTCGTTGCACACGCGCGTGACGGGCGCGTCGAGATCGTCGAAGCCCTGCTCCATCGCGACCATCGCGAGTTCGCTGGCGATCGAACAGGTCGGCCAGCCTTCCTCGACGATGACGAGGCGGTTCGTCTTCTTCAGGCTTGCCAGCACCGTGGCGGTGTCGAGCGGGCGCAGCGTGCGCAGGTCGATCACCTCGGCGTCGATGCCGTCCTCTGCCAGCGCGTCGGCGGCCTCGAGCGCGAGCCCGACGCCGATCGAATAGCTGACGAGCGTCACATCGTTGCCCTCGCGCATGATCCGCGCCTTGCCGATCGGCAGGACGAAATCATCGACCTCGGGCACGTCGAAACTGCGGCCGTAAAGCAGCTCGTTTTCCAGAAAGACGACCGGATCTTCGCTGCGGATTGCGGCTTTCAGCAGACCCTTCGCGTCGGCGGCGTCATAGGGCGAGATCACGATCAGGCCCGGCACGCTCGCATACCACGGCGCATAATTCTGGCTGTGCTGGGCGCCGACTCGGCTTGCCGCGCCGTTCGGACCGCGAAAGACGATCGGACAGCGCATCTGGCCGCCCGACATATAGTTGGTCTTCGCCGCCGAGTTGATGATGTGGTCGATCGCCTGCATCGCGAAGTTGAAGGTCATGAACTCGACGATGGGCTTGAGACCGCCCATCGCCGCGCCGGTGCCGAGCCCTGCAAAGCCATATTCGGTGATCGGCGTATCGACGACGCGCTTGTCGCCGAACTCGTCGAGCAGGCCCTGCGTGACCTTGTACGCACCCTGATACTCGGCGACTTCCTCACCCATCACGAAGATGCGATCGTCGGCGCGCATTTCCTCGGCCATCGCGTCGCGCAGTGCCTCGCGCACGGTCAGGCGGTTCATCGCGGTGCCTTCGGGGATCGCCGGGTCCGACGCGCGTTCGGTCGGGGCGGGCTTTTGCGCCCTTTCTTCCGATTGCCCTGTGCTTGTCGAAGGGCCGTCCTTTTCTTCCGGCGCCGCCGAAGAGGAGGACGGTGCTTCGACAGGCTCAGCACGAGCGGAATTTGAGGAAGCATCCTCTCCCTCGCCCGCGATCGTCGCAATGACGGTGCCGACCTTCACATTGTCGGTGCCCTCGGCAACCAGGATCTGCCCGATCGTGCCTTCGTCGACGGCTTCGAATTCCATCGTCGCCTTGTCGGTTTCGATCTCGGCGAGGATATCGCCCGACTTGACCTCGTCGCCTTCCTTGACGAGCCACTTGGCGAGTGTACCCTCTTCCATCGTCGGCGACAGCGCCGGCATCTTCAGTTCGATCGCCATCTCAATATTGCTCCACCAGCACGTCGGTATACAGTTCGCCGAGTTCGGGCTCGGGCGCATTTTCGGCGAAGTCGGCCGATTCGTTCACGACGGCCCGGATTTCCTTGTCGATTCCCTTGATCTGTTCCTCGCTGACCCCCGCGTCGAGCATCAGCTTTTTCAGTCCCTCGATCGCATCGGACTTGTCGCGCACCGCCTGCACTTCCTCGCGGCTGCGATATTTGGCGGGGTCGGACATCGAGTGACCGCGATAGCGATAGGTCTTGAGCTCGAGCAGGATCGGTCCCTTGCCCGCACGCACCCATTCGAGCGCCGCCTCGGCCGCGCCGCGCACCGCGAGCACGTCCATGCCGTCGACCTGCATGCCGGGGATGCGGAAGCTCTCGCCGCGGCGATAAAGCTGGTCCTCGGCCGAAGAGCGATTGACGCTGGTGCCCATCGCATACTGGTTGTTCTCGATCACGAAGATGATCGGCAGCTTCCACAGCTCGGCCATGTTGAAGCTTTCATAGACCTGGCCCTGGTTCGCGGCGCCGTCGCCGAAATAGGCCATCGCCACGCCGCCATCGCCGCGATATTTGTGCGCGAAGGCAAGGCCGGTGCCGAGCGCGACCTGCGCGCCGACGATCCCGTGTCCGCCATAGAATTTATGCTCGACGCTGAACATGTGCATCGAGCCGCCCTTGCCCTTCGAGATGCCGGCCTGGCGGCCCGTCAGCTCGGCCATGATGACCTTGGGGTCGATGCCATAGGCGAGCATGTGGCCGTGGTCGCGATAGCCGGTGATCACGCTGTCCTTGTCGCCGTCGAGCGCCGATTGCAGGCCCACGGCAACGGCCTCCTGGCCGATGTAGAGGTGGCAGAAGCCACCGATCAGGCCGAGCCCGTAAAGCTGCCCCGCCTTTTCCTCGAAGCGTCGGATGAGCAGCATCTCGCGATAGAATTTCTCGAGCTCTTCCGGAGTCGCCTCATAGGGTGCGGGCTCGCGGGGGGTCTCGCGGTTCGATTTGGGAGCTGGGGTGGATGCAGGTTTTTTTGGCGCGGCGGTCTTGCGCGCGGGTGCTTTGGCCAAGGTGCTTTCCTTTGCGTTTAGCCGTTACGGCAAGGCCCCTATAGGACTGCCCTGCCCCGCTTGGCAACGCCCGCCTCTTCCCCGCGGTTTCGGCACTACGTATGCAAATTGCCCGCTACCCCGGGGTTCAGGGCTTCGCGTTCCCGTCCATCGGGATGGCGATTTCGTCGGGATGCATCACGCCCAGTTTCTCGCGCACATATTCGTCCGCAAGGTCGGGATCCACGCGCCGCCGGTCGAGCAGGTTGACCCGGTTTTGAAGCTCGTTTTCACGCTTGGTCAGCTTCGAAAGCACGACCCGCTTCTTCTCGACCGACTGGCTGTAATCGCCCCAGGCATAGAGGCCGGTCGGCCCGAAAATGATATAGCCGATCATCGCGAGCACCGCGAGCAGCGCGACGGTGGGACCGATGGCCCGGTTCACCGATTTCCGAACTTTGTGGCGCTGCGTCATACGGCCTTGAATCACAAGTGATTCGCGCCGTCAAGGCGCCTTGCGACGGTTTTCCACCGTGGCGGGTTCAAGGAAGACCAGACGAAAATCGCCGCGCTCGACCTCGGCCAGCGTCCGCTGGTCGAACGCAAGGCGGCCCAGCTCCGGATGATCGAATTGCCGTTCGCCGCCCTCGTGCGGCAACACCGCCTGCCGATCCCATTCGGCGGCGAATTCGGGGCTGACCGCGCACAAGCGGTCGACGACCAGGTGAACGCGCGGATCGGTGACCCCGCGCCCGAAATCGCGGCGGAATTCGGACAGGATGCGCGCGGCGCGCGCGCGCCAGTCGGGCAGCAGCGTCCGCGCTGCGGGATGGGTGAAGACATAGTCGAGCAGGTTGGGCAGGTCGTCAACGTCGAACAACCCGACGAACAGCCGGCGCGCCGCGGCGTTGGCACAGCAGACATACCAGGCCGGGTCGAGGCCATAGGCCGGCCAGTCGAGCGCGGCGACCGCCGCCGCGATCGCCGGCGGCGCCGAAGCCGCTGCGGGATGAACGGGGGCGTCGGGATCGCGCCGCCCCGCCAGCGTGAACATATAGTCGCGTTCGGCGCCCGACAGATGCAGCGCATCGGCAAGTCGCGCGAGCGTCGCCGCCGACGGCCGCACGTCGCGCCCCTGCTCGACCCATGCAAGCCAGGTCGTGCCGATACCGGCCTGGTCGGCCAGCTCCTCGCGGCGCAGCCCCGGTGTCCGGCGACGACGCGGCGGCGACGACGGCGTCATCGCTTCGCGCCGCCCCCTAAGGAAGGCCCCCAAAAGCCTGCGCTGTTCCTCGGTCTGCATGATGGGTTTTATAACAGGATAACTTTATCCATTGTAACAGGGTAAATCATCGGCTGGATCGCGGACCCGAAGGAGAAGAAGATGACTGCCTCGCACAATGACCTGGTCCGCGGCCAATTCGGTCCGACCGCCAACGCCTATGTCGCCAGTGCCGTCCATGCGTCGGGCGCCGACCTCGAAACGATCGCCGCGCGCGCGGCCGACGCGGCGCCGAAGCGCGCCCTCGACCTTGGCTGTGGGGGCGGCCATGTCGCCTATGCGCTCGCCCCGCATGCCGGCACCGTCGTCGCCTGCGACCTTGCCCCCGATATGCTGTCCGCCGTGGCGGAGGAGGCCGGGCGCCGCGGGATCGGCACGATCGCAACGCAGGTCGCGCCGGCCGCGGACCTGCCCTTCCCCGATGGTCATTTCGATTTTCTGGCCTGCCGCTTTTCGACCCATCACTGGCACGACGCCGAGGCGGGACTGCGCGAGGCGCGGCGCGTGCTGGCAGCCGGCGCGCGCGCCATCTTCGTCGACGTGGTGGCGCCCGCCGCACCCGCCCTCGACACCCATTTGCAGGCGGTGGAACTGCTGCGCGACGGCTCGCACGTCCGCGATTACCGCATCGACGAGTGGACCGCGATGCTGACACGCGCCGGCTTCGACGTTGGCGGCATGTCCCGGTCGCGGCTGCGCATGGATTTTGCCGACTGGACCGCGCGAATGCGGACGCCCGCCGCGCACATGGCCGCGATCCGCGCGCTTCAGCAACAGGCGAGCGCCGAAACCGCGCGTCACTATGCCATCGAACACGACGGCTCGTTCACGATCGACGTCGCGCTGTTCGAGGTCGGATAGCGCCCGACGCGGGCCGTCTTATCCGAAAGTCGCCATTCCCGGATAGCGCGCCATGTCCCCCAGTTCCTCCTCGATACGGATGAGCTGGTTGTATTTCGCGAGCCGGTCCGAGCGTGCCAGGCTGCCGGTCTTGATCTGACCGCAGTTGGTCGCGACCGCGAGGTCGGCGATCGTCGCATCCTCGGTCTCGCCCGAACGGTGCGACATCACGGCGGTGTAGCGGGCGCGGTGCGCCATATCGACCGCGTCGAGCGTTTCGGACAGCGTCCCGATCTGGTTGACCTTGACGAGCAGCGAATTGGCGAGGCCGTCCTCGATCCCCTGGCCCAGACGCGCCGGGTTGGTGACGAACAAATCGTCGCCGACGAGCTGGCATTTGTCGCCGATCAGGTCGGTCAGTGCCTTCCAGCCGGCGAAATCATCCTCGCTCATCCCGTCCTCGATCGATTTGATCGGATAGTCGGCGACGAGCGCGGCGAGATATTCGGCCATTTGCTCCGGACTGAGCGACAGGTTTTCGCCGCTGATTTCATATTTGCCGTTCTTGAAGAATTCGGTCGCGGCGCAATCGAGGGCCAGCACCACGTCGCTGCCCAGCTTGAACCCCGCCTGGTCGACCGAAGCGGCGATGAAGTCGAGCGCATCGCGCGTCGAGGCAAGGTTGGGCGCAAAGCCGCCCTCGTCGCCGACTGCGGTGGCGAGACCCTTCTGCGCGAGCCCCTTTTTCAGCGTGTGGAAAATCTCGCTACCCCAGCGCACCGCCTCTGCGATGCTGCCGGCGCCGACCGGCATGATCATGAATTCCTGGACATCGATCGGATTGTCGGCATGCTCGCCGCCGTTGATGATGTTCATCATCGGCACCGGGAGCGTGCGCGCCGATACCCCGCCGACATAGCGATAGAGGGGCAGGCCGCGCGCATCCGCCGCGGCCTTCGCGGCCGCAAGGCTGACGCCCAGGATCGCATTGGCGCCGAGGCGGCCCTTGTTGGGCGTCCCGTCGAGGTCGATCATCGCCATGTCGATGTCGCGCTGGTCTTCGGCTTCCATGCCGATCAGCACTTCGGCGATCTCGCCGTTCACCGCCGACACCGCCTTGGTGACGCCCTTGCCCAGATAGCGCGCCTTGTCGCCGTCGCGCAGTTCGACCGCTTCGTGCGCGCCGGTCGAGGCGCCCGACGGAACCGCGGCGCGGCCAAAGCTGCCGTCCTCCAGCAACACGTCGACTTCGACCGTCGGATTGCCCCGGCTGTCGAGAATTTCGCGGCCGTGAATGTCGATGATGGCGGTCATGGAACGTGTCCTGCTGAAAAGGGGCCGGCGCGCGGCCCGGTGGAGAAGGCGCCCGCCTGTTATCGGCGGCATCCGGCCAAGGCAAGGTGCATAGGAATTTTACGCAGATACCGACGAATTTTGCGGCGCTATGGAACCATTTCGCGCGCCTTGCTATATATTGATACAGGACCGAAAAGGGCCGGGCACTAGCCGTCGATCGCCGATCGCCGCAAAGTGGCGCGCCCCTATAAGAAGAAGGATCACGCCCGATGGCCAAAGCCGCTACTCCCGCCGCCAAGAAAGCCACGCCCCGCGCGCCCGCGAAACCCGGCGCGACGAAAAAAGCGCCCGCGCGCAAACCCGCGGCGCCGAAGGCGGCCGCTGCCGAGCATCCGATCCGCGACCAGCTGGCCGCGACCCGCGACACGATAAAGAGCGAGGCGTCGAAGAAGGCCGCATCGATGAAGAGCGATGCGACCAATTTCGCCAACCAGGCGTCCACGAAGGCGCGCGACGCGGCGACCAAAGGCAAGGACAAGGCCGCCGAAGCGGTCGGCAGCCTTGCCAAGATGCTGGAGGACAGCGCGGGCACGGTCGACGACAAATTCGGCAAGCAATATGGCGACTATGCCCGGTCGGCGGCCTCGACCGTCGCCGGCCTTGCCTCGACGCTCGATCAGAAGGATCTCGACGAGCTTGCAGGCGCGACCCGCGACTTCGTGAAGAAGAGCCCGGCGGTCGCCGTCGGCGCGGCGGCGGTGATCGGCTTTGTGCTCGCCCGGATGCTGAAGGGCGGATCGAACGACTGATCCGGCCTTGACGTCTCCCGACCCCGACACTTCGCCCGACCCCGAAACCCGGCGCGGCTACGACCGCGTCAGCCACGGCTTTGCGCCCGAAGGTTCGCCCGAATCGACGCCGCCGGTACCGCTTGAGGACATCGTACGCGACGTCGTCGACAATCTGTCGGAGACCGCCAGGGCCGAAATGACCCTGCTCGAAGCGCGGGCCGCGCTGGCCGGGCATGGGGTGAAATGGGCCTCCGCCTGGGGCTTCGTCGCCGCCTGTGCGCTTCTGGTCGCGATGCTGGCAATCGCGTTCGGTGCGATCCTCGTGCTGGCGCCGCACATCGGGCCGCTGCTTGCGACGCTGGTCGTCGTCGCCGCGCTGGTTGCGCTTGCCGCCTTTTCAGGGTGGCGCGCGAAATCGAGCGCCGGGGACGTCCGGACCGCGCTGCGCCGCGACCTGATGCACGAAGCGGGAGAGGATTGATGCGACCATCGCGAGCCCGCCTGATCAACGCCGCGCGCCGGTCGATGCTCCAGCGCAGCGAGTTGCAACGCAAGCTCGATACCGCGCGCGGGGCCTTCAAGCCCACCGCGCTCGTCGGCCGCGCCAAATATCGCGTCGGTGCAAAGGTCGACGACACGGCCCATGCGGTGCGCGAGCAGTTTCGCAGCAATCGCCTGCCGATCGCGCTTGCGGCGGTCGCCGGTGCGGTCTGGCTCTTCCGCGAGCCGATCCGCGAGCACGCCCCGCGCCTCGGCCGCAGGCTGCGCGATACGGTCGACGCGACGATCGACCGCTTCCGCCCGGCGCACGATGACCATGCCCCGGCCGACGAGGCCGAAACAGATACCGATATGGAGGACTATGACGATGAAACCGCTGCGTGACACCGCCCGCGAGACGCGTGCGAAAGCGAGTGAACTTGCGGAGAAAACCGCCGAAAACGCCAGGGCGACCGCCGACGCGGCGCGCGCCCGGATCCAGGAAGGCTATGGCCGCGCCCGCACGGCGACCAGCGAACTGGCCAGCAAGGGCCGCGAACAGGCGGACGTCGCGCGCGAAGCCGCAGGACAGGCCTATGAAAAGGGCAAGGCGCAGGCGAGCGAAGCCTATGCCAAGGGAAAGGTCCAGGCGAAGCGCGCCAACAGCAAGCTGAAGGACGTTGCCAAGGAACAGCCGATCGCCCTCGTCGCGGGCGCGATCGCACTCGGCGCACTTGTCGGGTCGCTGCTGCCCAAGGGCGGTCGACGCGACTCCTGACGGCCGGTGCGCCTCATCCGCTTGCCGTGGCGGCGCGGCGCTGGTAGGGGGCGCCACCTCCCCTCCTCCCGCGCATGACGCCAAGGAAAGCGAAAATGAGCAAGTTGCACCTGGTATTCGGCGGACGCGTCAGCGATCCGCAGGGCCTCGATTTCGTCGATCTGTCCGCCCTCGATGTCGTCGGCCTCTATCCCGACTATAAATCGGCGGAAAAGGCCTGGCGCGCCGCCGCGCAGCGCACCGTCGACGATGCCGAAATGAAATATGTCGTCGTCCACTTGCACCGGCTGCTCCAACCGGATGTCGAGGACTGATCGATCGCGACGGCCTTTCCGGCCGCCGCTGTTGCATCGTTCAACGGAAATTGTCGGCGTAGGCCTGAATCTTCAGCGTGCGTTCCGGGGTCGGCACGACCTCTGCGTCTATGCCGTTACGAGCCGCATAAGCGACCGCATCGTCGCGGCTCGGGAAGCCAAGGCGCAGTTGGCGGCGGGTATCGCCGCTGCCCGCCCAGCCCATCAAAGGGTCGGCCTTGCGCGCCTCCGAAGGGGCGAATTCCAGAATCCAGCGCTGCGTTCCGGCGCGACCCGACTGCATCGCATTCTTCGGTTTCTGGAAAATCCGCGCTTTCATTCTTCGATCCTCTCGGGAAGCTGACGCCGCCGCCTTAGCCCGTCGCGAGCGCGGCGAAAAGCCCCCTCGTCATGCACCGTCCCGCCGCGCCTGCGCGGCCTTGGTCAGCAGCGTCGGACGGGCATTCGCGGGATCGTCGGGCCACGGATGCTTGGGGTAGCGCCCCCGCATTTCACGCGCCACGTCGTGCCAGCTCCCGCCCCAGAAACTGGCAATATCGCGGGTCGTCTGGATCGGCCGGTGCGCGGGAGAGGTCAGCGCGATCACGAGCGGCACCGCGGGGTCGCCAACCGAAGGATGCCGGGTGAGCCCGAACATCTCCTGCGCTCGGACGCTGACCGTCGGCCCGCCCTCCGCGCCATAATCGATCGGGTGGCGGCTGCCCGCCGGGGTCGCATAGTCGGCCGGCGCCAGCTTTTCGAGCAGCTGGCGTGCCGGCCAATCGAGCAGGCCGAGCAGCGCATCGACCAGCTTGCGATCGGGAATGTCGCGCAGCCCACGGCATTCGGCCAGCAACGGCGCGAGCCACAGATCGAGACTGGCATCGAGCGCGCCAGGCGACAAGGTATCGAGGCCGGCAAAACTCGCGCGCTGTCGCAGCGCCTGCGCCAGCGGCCCCCAGCCGACGAGCCCCAGCCCCTTGTCGCGCACGGCGGCTAGGCGGACCGCGACGTCGTCCTCCGCGCCTTCGCCGCGCGCCGCCTGCCCGCTCGCCAGGGCAATCGCGCCGAGACGGCGTTCGCGCCGGTGGTCGACGCGGTCGGTGGCGGGGTCGTAGCGGCTTGCGGCATGGACGACGACCTGGTCGGCGAAAATCGCCGCGACTTCCTCCGCCTCGATTGCCGCCGCGGCGAGGATGCGGACGCCCGCCGCGTGTCCCTGAGCATCCGCGATGGCAAGCCATTCGCTGCCGGCAAGCGGGTCGGCGGGATCGAGCCGATAGGCGCGCCCCCCGGCGCTCAGATATTCGCCGCGCTGCCCGGCCCGCGCGCGCGCGACGCGATCGGGCCAGGCCGTCGCGATCCATCCGCCCACCGAGCGGACGGGCGCCCTGTCGCCCTCGGGGGCCAATCGCTCGCCCACATTGGCAAGCCGCCGCGCAAGCCGCCACGCCCCCTCGCTTCGATCGCCCTTCGACCCGCGCCAGCGTTGCAGGCGCGCTTCGACATCGACCCCGCGACCGCCGAGCCCCGGCTCGGTGAGCAATACCGCGAGCCGCGCCGCGAGTTCGGCCTCGCCCAGCCCTGCGGCATCGATCAGCATATGCGCGAGCGGGACCGGCAACGGTACGGCGGCAAGCGCCTTGCCGTGCGGCGTAATCCGTCCATCCTCGCCAAGCGCCCCGATCGCGACGAGGCGCGATTTGGCTTCGGCGATCGCCGCGGGCGATGGTGGGTCGAGCCAGCCCAGCTGGCGGGGGTCGATGATGCCCCAACTCGCGCAGTCGAGGACGACGGGCATCAGGTCGTTCTCGTGAATCTCAGGCGGATCGAACGGCGGCATCCCCGCGGTCGCGGGCGCTTCCCACAAACGATAGGCGACCCCGGGCCCCTGCCGGGCCGCGCGCCCGGCGCGCTGCGTCGCCGACGCCTGGCTGGCACGCTCGGTCACGAGCCGCGCGATTCCCGCCGCCTTGTCGAACCGCGGACGCCGCGCGAGGCCGGCGTCGATCACGATCCGAACCCCCTCGATCGTCAGGCTGGTTTCGGCGATGCTCGTCGCAAGGATCAATTTGCGCCCGCCCCCGGCATCGCGAACGAGCGCACGGCGTTGTTGCGCGGGGTCGATCTGGCCATGCAGGCGGTGGACCACGAGCGGCAAATCCGCCGCCTCGACCGCTGCCGCAGCACGTTCGATATCGGCAGCGCCGGGCAGGAAGGCAAGCATGTCCCCTTCGCGCTCGTCCGACAGGGCCTGTCGCACCGCCGCCAGGACGCTCGCCTCCAGGCGGTCCTCGGCGCGCCGACCGATATGGCGCAGGTCGAGCGGCCAGCTCTTCCCCTCGCTCTTGATCAGCGGCGCGTTGCCGAGCAGCGCCCCGAAGCGCGCGCCGTCGAGCGTCGCCGACATCGCAACCAGCCGCAGGTCGTCGCGCAGCCCTTGCTGTGCGTCGATCGCGAGTGCGAGCGCGAAATCGCCATCGAGGCTTCGCTCGTGAATCTCGTCGAACAGCACCGCCGTCACCCCGGTCAGCTCGGGATCGTCGAGGATCCGGTTGCGGAACAGGCCGGGCGTCATCACCAGCAGCCGGGTCGCCTTCGATTGCCTGCTGTCGAGCCGCGTCGCATATCCGACGCGTCCGCCAACCTCTTCGCCCAGTTCCTCGGCAATGCGCTCCGCCGCCGCACGCGCCGCCAGCCGGCGCGGCGAAAGCAACCACACCGCTCCGCTGCACCACGGCTGTTCGAGGATCGCGGGAGCGACGCGCGTCGTCTTTCCCGCCCCCGGTGGCGCGACGACGACGGCATTGGGCCTCAGCGTGAGGGCCGCGACGATATCGGGCAGCACCGCATCAATCGGAAGCGGCTGGCGCGCGGCGGCCATCGCCGCCTCAATAGGCGCGCGCGACCGCGAAGGCGACTGCTTCGGTCAGCGCCGCCCTGGCCTGGCTCGCACGGAATCCGCCGATCGCATCGACGGCGCGCTGGCCGTAGTGACGCGCGCGCGCCAGCGTGTCGGCGATCGCGTCGTGGCGGCGAAGCAGGTCGGTCGCATGAGCGAGATCCGCGTCCGACGTCCGGTGCCCCGCCATCGCGAGTTTCCAGAACTCGCGTTCTTCGGCGCTGCCGCGCGCATAGGCGAGGATGACGGGCAGCGTGACCTTGCCGTCGCGGAAGTCGTCACCGACGCCCTTGCCCATCGTTTCGGCGTCCGAAACATAGTCAATCGCGTCGTCGACGAGCTGGAAGGCGATGCCGAGGTTGCGGCCAAAGGCGTCGAGCGCCGCCTCGGTCGCCTCGTCGCGCTCCGCGACGACCGCGGCAATCTTGCTCGCGGCGGCGAACAGTTCGGCGGTCTTAGCATTGATGATCGCGAGATACTGGTCCTCGCTCGTTTCGACACGGCGCTGTGCCGAGAGCTGGTTGACCTCGCCTTCGGCGATCACCGCCGACGCGTGGCTCAATATCTTGAGCACCTTGAGCGACCCGTCCTCGACCATGAGTTCGAAGGAGCGCGCAAAGAGGAAATCGCCGACGAGCACCGAGGCGCTGTTGCCCCAGATGATGTTCGCGGTCTTGCGGCCGCGGCGAAGGTCCGAGCCGTCGACGACATCGTCATGGAGCAGCGTCGCGGTATGAATGAATTCGACCGCGGCGGCGAGCTTGCAATGCCGGCGCCCGGGATAATCGAGAAGCTGCGCGCTCGCGAGGGTCAGCATCGGCCGCATTCGCTTGCCGCCGCCGGCGATCAGGTGCCCGGCGAGTTCGGGGATCAGCGGGATTTCCGACTGCATGCGATCGAGAATGACCGAATTCACCTCGTTCATGTCATGGGCGACGAGCGCCATCATCGGGTCAAGCGAAGGCGGACGGTCGCCGTGAAGCTGATGAATTTCGGCAGTCATGTCACGCGCTGCCTTGGCCGCGCGGTCACGATTTTGCAACGACTTTCGCCTTGCCACCGACCCCTTGCCGGTGCCAAGCGTGCCCCGAACGAGAGGAGCATCACCGCCCATGGACGACCAGTTGAGCCGTTATCGCCAGAGCATCGACAATATCGACGCGGCGCTCGTCTATATGCTCGCCGAGCGGTTCAAGGTGACCAAGGCGGTCGGCGAGCTGAAAGCGAAGATCGACCTGCCCCCCGCCGACCCCGACCGCGAGGCGCGGCAGATCGAGCGCCTGCGCAGCCTGGCGCGCGAGGCCGATCTGGACCCCGAATTCAGCGAAAAGTTCCTGCGCTTCATCATCGAGGAAGTCATTCGTCACCACGAACAGGCGAAGCGGGAGAATGACTCTTGACCGGACATCCGATCTTCGCGCGCTGGCCCGCGCAGCACCCCGACCGGCTCCAGCTGTTTTCGGCACCGACGCCCAACGGGGTCAAGGTCGGGATCATGCTGGAGGAAACGGGGCTTTCCTATGAGCCGCACCGCATCGACATCATGGCCGACGAAAGCCACGATCCGGCCTTCCTCGCGCTCAACCCCAATGGCAAGATTCCCGCGATCTACGACCCCGCTGGGCCGAACGGCACGCCGCTCGCGCTGTTCGAATCGGGCGCGATCCTGATCTATCTCGCCGACAAGAGCGGCCGGTTTCTGCCCGCCGATCCGAATGCCCGCTATGAAACGATCCAATGGGTGATGTGGCAGATGGGCGGGGTCGGGCCGATGTTCGGCCAACTCGGCTTCTTTCACAAATTCGCCGGCAAGGACTATGCGGACAAGCGCCCGCGCGACCGCTACGCCAAGGAATCGGCTCGGCTGCTCGGCGTCCTCGACGAGCGGCTGGCCGACCGCGCATGGGTGATGGGCGACGATTACAGCATCGCCGACATCTCGCTGCTCGGCTGGGTGCGCAACCTGATCGGCTTTTACGAGGCGCGCGAGATCGTCGGTTTCGATCGCTTCGCACACGTCCAGCGCTGGCTCGACGCCGGACTGGCGCGCCCGGCGGTGCAGCGCGGGCTGGAGGTGACGGCGGCATAGGGCTGCTGCGATCGGGGTACGACGCCGGTTTGCGACCGGTTGCGGCCATTGGCCCTCCCTGTGCCGCAGGCTTGGGGAGGTGGCAGCGCGACGCGCTGATGGAGGGGCAATGGCGCAGCGTCGCGGCCCCTCCACCATCGTCACCCCGGACTTGATCCGGGGTCCACTAGCGCAGCGTTGGAAGAATGGATCCCGGATCAAGTCCGGGATGACGAACGCCTGTGAACGAGCGGAGGCGGACCTTTACCTCATCGTCATCCCGGCGAAGGCCGGGATCTCCCCGGTGTCTAAATCCGCTAGCTTGAGATCCCGGCCTGCGCCGGGATGACGGATAGGGGACAGTTCGCTTCCCACCCCAAAACGGTCCTTTGCCCCTACCCGGCCGGAAGCCTGAGCCGCACCAGCAACCCGCCCAGATCCTCGCTCTCTTCGAGCGCGATGCTGCCGCCATAAATCTCCGCCACGTCGCGCACGATCGCGAGGCCCAGCCCGGTGCCCGGCTTGCCGCTGTCGAGCCGCACGCCGCGGTCGAAAATGCGGGTGCGGTCGACGGGCGAGATGCCGGGACCGTCGTCCTCGACCAGGATTTCGCCCATCTTGCCTTCGCGCCCGATCGTCACGAATACGCTGCCACCGCCATATTTGGCGGCATTTTCGAGCAGGTTGCCGACGAGTTCGTCGAGATCCTGCCGCTCGACGCAGACGACGAGATCCTTGTCGCCCGCCGCGTCGAGCCGGACGTCGGGATAGAGCGCGGCGACCGCGCGCGAGACACTGTCGACGCTGTCGCGCACATTGGCGCGCGCCTGCGCCGCGCCGCGCCGCCCGACCGCCCTTGCGCGCGCCAGATGATGTTCGACCTGTCGCTGCATCGTCGCCGCTTCGCGGCGCACCGTTTCGGCAAGGTCGCTGTCATTGCCGGTGGCGCTGTTCACCAGAACGGTCAGCGGCGTCTTCAGCGCATGGGCAAGATTACCCGCATGGAGCCGCGCTTCCTCCGCCTGTTTCTCATTATGTGCGAGCAGCGCGTTGAGTTCGTCGACCATCGGCTGAACCTCGAGCGGCAATGGCGCCGTGACGCGGCGGTTCTGCCCGCCGCGCATCGCGGCGATCGCCCGCCGGATATGACGCAGCGGCCAGAGGCCGTAAAAGGTCTGGAGCGCCGCCAGTACGATCAGGCCGAGCCCCAGCATCGCGAGGCTGGGGATCAGGGTCGCGCGGACCGCGCGTATCTGTTCATCGAGCGACTGGCGCGACGCGGCAATCTGGAAATGCCATTTGGTCTGGCTTCCGGGCAGCACCACATCGCGTTCGAGCACGCGCAGTTCCTCGTCGGGGAACTGGTTGCTGTCATAGACGTGCATGTCGTCGTCCGTGTGTTCGTCCGACGTTTCGAGGCGCCGTTCCCACAGCGAACGCGAAACATAGGGTTCCTGCCCCGTGCCGCTGATCTGCCAATAGAGGCCGCTGTAGGGTTCAAGGAACCGCTGGTCGCCAAGCGGCTGAAGCAACCGCACCTCTCCGTCGGGACCGATCTCCGAGGAACGGATCATCGCGATCAGCACATATTCGAGCCCCGAATCGAAGTTGCGCGTGATCGCGCCGGTCAGCACGCGGTCGAGCGCGAAGCCGCCGCCGATCAGCAGCACCGAAATCCAGATCGCCGCGATCGCGATCATGCGGCGCGCGAGCGAGCCGGTCATGCGCGTCGACAACAGCGCCGGCTTTGCGACGGGCCCGGTCCCCGCGCCTGCCTGATCCGCCGCGTCGGGCACGGGCGCCGCGCTCAATCCTGCGGGTCGTCGAGCTGGTAGCCGAGCCCGCGGATGGTCGTGATGATATCGGCGCCGAGCTTTTTGCGGATGCGCGTCACGAACACCTCGATCGTGTTCGAATCACGGTCGAAATCCTGATCGTAGATATGCTCGATCAGTTCGGTGCGCGACACGACCTTGCCCTTGTGGTGCAGCAGGTAGGACAGCAGCTTATATTCCTGCGCGGTCAGCTTGACCGGCTCGCCCGCCAGCGTGACGCGGCCCGACCGGGTGTCGAGGCGCACCTGCCCCGCGATCAGCTCGCTCGACGCATTACCCGATGCGCGGCGAATGAGCGCGCGCAGGCGGGCGATCAATTCTTCGGTCTGGAACGGCTTGGCCAGATAGTCATCGGCGCCCGCGTCGAGTCCGGCGACCTTGTCCGACCAGCTGTCGCGCGCCGTCAGGACGAGGACCGGGAAATTGCGCTTTTCCTTGCGCCAGCGGTCGAGGACGGTCAGCCCGTCGACCTCCGGCAAGCCGAGATCGAGGATCGCGGCATCATAATCCTCGGTCGAGCCAAGGAAATGCCCGTCCTCGCCATCGGTCGCAAGGTCGACGGCATAGCCGTTGCCTTCGAGCGTCGCCTTGAGCTGCGGCCCCAGCGTGGGCTCGTCTTCGACAATCAATATCCGCATTCATGCGCCTTTCAACGGGGACCGGCCGATGCAGGCAGTCCGTTCATCTTCGCTCTATCAAGTCGGAACGAACATCGCAAAATGTCGTTGCGCGCGCGCCGGTCCGACGGGCGATATTCAGGGATTGCGCCCGACGATGCGGCCCGACCGGGCATCGACGAACACCTGGACGACGCGGTTTCCGTCGAGGAATTTCAGGGTGTAGACCATGCGCGACGCGTCGAACTGCGTGCCGCCCAAATAGGTCATCTTGTTGTAGGGCGGACGCGATCGGACATCGGCAATCAGCCTGTTGAGCGGCACCACGCGACCCTCGGCCGCGGCCTCGCGCAGATTGTCCTGGTCGCGGTTGCGGTCGCCGCGGGCGAGCGCCGGCGCGCCGGCGGTCAGCAGCAGCGCGGATAGAAGCGAGAGGGTCAGCGTGCGGATCATGCCCCGGTCCTAACGCGAACGCATTGAATAGGCGATGAATGACCCGTTCGGCGACCGTTCGGCCTTTGGGCCATGGTGGGCGCGGCAAGGATTGAACTTGCGACCCCACCCGTGTGAAGGGTGTGCTCTACCACTGAGCTACGCGCCCGTCCCGGCCCCACCATCGCGGCGGGCATCCGAAAGCGGGACGTCCATAGCCGCTGCGGCGGCGATTGCAACGCCGATTTGCAGCTTTGCGGCCGGCGGATGCAAATCGGGCCGCGGTTTTCACCACGGCCCGAACGCATTTCACCAAGGAAACGCCCTGCCGATTAGTTGCAGGCGTCCTTGAGGGCCTTGCCGGCCTTGAACTTCGGCTGGTTCGACGCCGCGATGGTCATCGTTTCGCCGGTGCGCGGGTTGCGGCCGGTCGACGCCTTGCGCTTGCTGACCGAGAACGTCCCGAAGCCGACGAGGCGGACTTCGCCGCCCTTCTTCAGCGACGCGGTGATCGCGTCGAAAACGGCCTCAACCGCCTTGCTCGCATCGCCCTTGGTCAGGCCGCTCGAGTCAGCGACGGTGGCGATCAGGTCTTGTTTGTTCATGCCTAAGGAACCCCTGTGATGTGGTTGGTTAGTGATTCATGGCCGTGCCATGGCGCGCCACTAACGCCGTTTCACCCCACCTTGTCAAAGCAAAAATGGGGGAAAAGCGCCCCGAATCGGGCTTTTTGCGATGAAAACCCGCCTCGAAACCAACATGGATCAGTGCCGGATCGCCGACTCGGGGTCGGCACCGGGCGCGTGCGGGGGCGAAGCTGCGAGTTCGTCGGCTTCGGTCCACTCGATCGGTTCGACCGGACTCGCCAGAGCTTCCGCCAGCACCTCGTCGACATGACTCACCGGAATAATCTTGAGCTTGTCGGTGATGTTCGCCGGAATCTCGACCAGATCCTTCTCATTCTCTTCGGGAATGAGAACGGTCGTGATGCCGCCGCGCAGCGCCGCGAGCAGCTTTTCCTTAAGTCCGCCGATCGCCAGCACGCGGCCGCGCAACGTGACCTCGCCGGTCATCGCGACATCCTTGCGTACCGGGATGCCGGTCAGGGTGGAAATCATCGCGGTGACCATGCCGACACCGGCCGACGGACCGTCCTTTGGCACGGCGCCTTCGGGAAGGTGGATATGGATATCCTTGCGCGCAAACAGGCTCGGCCGGATGCCATAAGCGGGCGCGCGCGCCTTGACGAAGGACAGCGCGGCCTGCACCGACTCGGTCATCACCTCGCCGAGCTTGCCGGTCGTCCTGACCTGCCCCTTGCCGGCCGCGGTCACGGCCTCGATCGTCAGCAACTCGCCGCCAACCTCTGTCCAGGCGAGTCCCGTCACCGCGCCGACCTGGTCCTCGCGATCGCCGACGCCGTGACGGAATTTCCGGACACCGGAGAATTCGGACAGATTGTCGGGCGTGATCGTCACGCTCTGCGCCTTGCCCTCGAGAATCTTGCGCAGCGCCTTGCGCGCAAGGCGGGCGATTTCGCGCTCGAGCGTACGGACACCGGCTTCGCGCGTGTAATAGCGGATCAGATCGCGCAGGCCTTCGTCGGTCAGCTCGAACTCACCGTCCTTCAGCCCATGCGCTTCGACCTGCTTGGCGATCAGGTGACGCTTCGCGATCTCGACCTTCTCGTCCTCTGTATAGCCTTCGAGCCGGATGATCTCCATCCGGTCGAGCAGCGGCTGCGGCAGGTTGAGCGAGTTCGCGGTGGTCACGAACATCACGTCGGACAAGTCGACGTCGATCTCCAGATAATGATCCTGGAATTTCGCATTCTGTTCGGGGTCGAGCACCTCAAGCAACGCCGATGCGGGATCGCCGCGGAAATCCTGGCCGAGCTTGTCGATCTCGTCGAGCAGGAACAGCGGGTTCATCGTCCCCGCCTTTTTCAGGTTTGACACGATCTTGCCCGGCAGCGAGCCGATATAGGTGCGGCGGTGGCCACGGATCTCTGCCTCGTCACGCACGCCGCCCAGCGACTGGCGCACGAATTCGCGGCCCGTCGCCTTCGCGATCGAGCGGCCGAGCGAGGTCTTGCCGACGCCCGGAGGGCCGACCAGGCACAGGATCGGCCCCTTCAACTTGTTCGTGCGCGCCTGCACCGCGAGATATTCGACGATGCGGTCCTTGACCTTTTCCAGCGCATAATGATCGTCGTCGAGGACCGACTGGGCCTTGGCGATATCCTTCTTGAGCTTCGACTTCCTGCCCCACGGCAGGCCAAGCAGCGTGTCGAGATAGTTGCGCACGACCGTGGCTTCGGCCGACATCGGCGCCATCGCCCGCAGCTTCTTGAGTTCGGCCTCGGCCTTTGCCTTGGCTTCCTTCGACAATTTCAGCTTGTCGATCTTTGCCTGCAATTCGCCAAGGTCGTCCCCGCCCTCGCCGCCGTCATTGCCGAGCTCGCGCTGGATCGCCTTCAACTGCTCGTTGAGATAATATTCGCGCTGGCTCTTCTCCATCTGCCGCTTCACGCGGCCGCGGATCTTCTTTTCGACCTGGAGCACGCCGAGTTCGCCCTCCATGAAGGCGAATACCATCTCGAGCCGCTTGGCGGGCGCGTCCTCGACCAGCAGCGCCTGCTTGTCGGAGACCTTGATATTGAGATTGCCGGCAACAGAGTCGGCGAGGCGCGAGGCGTCGTCGATCTGCGACAATTGCACCGCAGTTTCGGCAGGCATCTTCTTGTTGAGCTTGGCATAGCTCTCGAACTGGTCGACGACCGACCGCATCAAGGCCGCGGTGTCGACGCTGTCGTCGACGGCATCGGCGACCGGCTCCACGCGCGCCATCACCGCCTTGTCCTCGCTATCGAGGCCCATCAGCTTTGCGCGCGTCTTGCCCTCCACCAGCACGCGAACGGTGCCATCGGGCAGCTTGAGCAGTTGCAGCACGGTCGCAATCACGCCGACGTCGTACAGGTCGTCGCGCTGCGGATCGTCCTCGCCGGGATCGAGCTGCGCGACGAGGAAAATCTCCTTGTCGGCTTCCATGGCGGCTTCGAGCGCGGCGACCGAGCGGTCGCGGCCGACGAAAAGGGGAACGATCATGTGCGGGAAAACGACGATGTCCCGCAGGGGCAGAAGAGGAAAGGATTGCGTCATCATGGCTCCTGGGCGGGCGACCGGCACGGGCGCGCCACCCCTGTTATAGGGTGTTCCATGCTAATATGGCGTAACTTGCCACGCATTCAATGACGACGGGGTGAACGGGTAAGGCTCGCTCTCCCGTCTCAATCCGTCATCCCGGCGAAGGCCGGGATCTCGTCCTAGCGTTTTGATGCACCGGCGAGATCCCGGCCTTCGCCGGGATGACGGATGAAAGGAGGTCAAAACGGCAGCTTGAAGCCCGGGGGCAGCGGCAGGCCGCTGGTCATCTTGCCCATTTCTTCCTGGCTCGCGGCATCGGCCTTTTCGCGCGCGTCGTTGAACGCCGCGGCAAGCAAATCCTCGAGCATCTGCTTTTCGGTGGGAACGATCAGGCTGTCGTCGATGGCGATCGCCTTGATGCGCCCCTTCGCGGTCGCGCGTATCTTCACGAGCCCGCCACCCGAGACACCTTCGACCTCGACGCTGTCGAGCTTTGCCTGCGCCTCCTGCATCTGGGCCTGGACGCTCGCCGCGGCTTCCTGCGCCGCCTTCATCATGTCTTCGATCGATTTCATGGGTTCGATCTATGGCGATTGTCGCCGGGCGGTTCAAGCTCGGCGTCGGGAAAAGCCGCCAAAGCGGCCTTTACGACCGGCAATTCGCGGATGCGCGCGTCGTTGTCGGCGACCTTCGCAGCGCGAATCTGGCCCAGGCTGGGGCGTCCCTCGCCCTCCTCGGCCCGCACCTGCCAGCGATTGCCCGTCGCGGCGAACAACGCATCGGAAAGGTCGCGCGCGAAACCACCGGACAGCGCCGGGATGGCCGCGAAGGCAAGGATTCCCGGCTCGAGTTCGATCACGCGAAGATGGTCATGGAGGTCGACCGCCAGCCTGTGGTTGCCCGTCGATTCGAGAAGCTGATGGATTTGCGCGACGGTCAGCGCGGACGCCGGCGGCTGCGCCACGGCGTCGACGGGCGCGGCCTGCGCAGCTGGCGCGGGGCCGTCCGCCGGCAGCGCAGCGTCGGGCGAACCCGATGCCGGCGGCGAGGCCGGCGCGGCGTGAGGTGCCGCGGGAACGGCGCCCGTCGCGAGCAGCTTCGCCAATTCGCCGGGATCGGGCATGGAGGCGGCATAGATCACGCGCAGCAAGAGCATTTCGAGATGCTCGAGCGGATTATTCGCTCGCAGGACCTCTTCATGGCCTTTGAGCAGCAATTGCCAGAGCCGGTTGAGGGGAGCGAAGCCCAGTTTCTGTGCCCAGTCCCCGATCCGCTCGCGATCGGCCTCGGCCAGCGCCGGATCCTCGTGCCGCGACACCTTGGCGAGGGTGATCGCGTGGGTCAGGTCCATCAGCCCCCGTACCATCGCGACGGGTTCGATGCCCAACGCATATTGCGCACGGGCAAGGTCGATCGCTCCGCCCACGTCCCCCTCCAGGATCGCCGCCATAAGCTGCGCGATCGACGATCGATCCGAAAGACCGAGCATCGCGCGCACCTGTTCAGAGGTGATGCGGCTTTTTCCGGCGTCGCCCGATTCGAGATCGGCGTGCGCAATCGCCTGGTCGAGAATCGACAGACCGTCGCGCACCGACCCTTCGGCGGCGCTGGCGATCAACCACACCGCGAGCGCCTCGGCCTCGACGCCTTCCTTTTGCAGGATCGCACTGAAATGGGCGAACAGCATGTCGGGGGTGATGCGGCGCAGATCGAAGCGCTGGCAGCGCGAGAGCACCGTCACCGGCACCTTGTTGACCTCGGTCGTCGCAAACAGGAATTTAACGTGCGGCGGCGGCTCTTCGAGCGTTTTCAGCAGCGCGTTGAAGGCATTGCGCGACAACATGTGCACTTCGTCGATGATGTAGATCTTGTAACGCGCCGACACGGCGGCATAGCGCACCGCCTCGATGATCTCGCGCACGTCGTCGACGCCGGTGTTCGACGCGGCGTCCATCTCGATCACGTCGATATGGCGCCCCTCGGTGATCGCGCGGCACGGCTCGCACACGCCGCACGGGTCGATCGTCGGTCCGCCCTGCCCGTCGGGCCCGATGCAGTTCAGGGCTTTGGCGATCAGGCGCGCGGTCGACGTCTTGCCTACCCCGCGCACCCCGGTCATCAGAAAGGCATGCGCCAGCCGGTCGCGCGCGATCGCATTGCCGAGCGTGCGAACCATCGCATCCTGCCCGATCAGTTCTGCGAACGTCTGAGGGCGGTATTTGCGCGCGAGAACGCGGTAGGGACCGCTCGAGGCAGGCGCGGGCGGCGCCTCTGGCAAGTCCATGCCCAGCATCGGCGTGTTGTCGTCGGCGGAATCGTCCATACGCCCGTCTTAGGGGTGGTCAGCGCGCTTGTCGAAGGGGGAAATGGGTGGGAGCCGGAACGACCCGCAGCGAATTCGTTGCGGCTGCTTCCTTCCGGACCTGACCGGGTTGGCGAAGACTGCGTCCGCCCGACTCCCGCGGCGCATATGGCGGGGGCGGCGGGGAAATGCAAGACCGCCGGTGCCGGGGGGCCGCGTCGCATTCTGTGAGATTCCGGGGTGGTTAGCTGCCGTTCGATGGAAGAGGCCCGGGCCGGTCGGTGATTTCGAATCGCGCTCGCTCAAAATCGATCTTTGATGTGTCTTCCAGACCGACTGCATATCCCTCTAGGAGGGCTAGGCCATCATCCTTCAGATGAAGGATCATCCCAAGGCCGTGATCCATCCGGTCGACGCTCAGCCACACATCTTTTTGAGAGACCTGACATTTCCGGACAATCTCGGTATCGCCGGGCCCTGGCTCTATCTCCACAAAGATTCCGCCGCCCGTATTGTCGCGTGAACGCACACGACCGTGGACGGTTAGTCGATCAACAATCGCTGACCATTCGGCGGATTCCGCCCCAATCGCCTTGAGCACTGCCAGTTCAACTTGAGCACTGCCAGTTCAAAAGGCCAAAAGTCTGTCATCGGGCGGGAGCCTTACCCTATTTCAAGACGTCCGCAATCGGTCGTTACCAGCCGTCCAGGACATAGGAGCTCTCGTCGTGCTCCGGCACCGCCGCAATTCCGAAACACCCTACCCCTGCATGTTCCGGCTCTCGGCGGGAATATGCACCGTCAGCCCGTCCATCGCGTCGGTCAACATGATCTGGCACGACAGGCGGCTGGTGCGCCGGACGCCCGCGGCGAGGTCGAGCATATCCTCTTCTTCCTCGCTCGCGGGCGGCAGGCGGTCGAAATCCGCTTTCTCGACGATCACATGGCAGGTCGAGCAGGCCATCTGGCCCTCGCACGTGCCTTCGAGCGGCATCAGATGCGCCTGCGCGACGTCGAGCAGGATGTCGCCGGGGTTTGCCTCGGCGTCGGTGCGGCCCTTGCCGTCGGCGTGGATGAAGGTAACGCGCATCAATCGACCCCTTGCAGCCGCGCGGCATCCTTGATCGCGTTCAGCCCGTCGCGCAACTCCCCTTCGCTGGTATAGCGCCCCCAGCCGAGCCGGATCGAGGCGCGCGCGTCGGCTTCGCTCACGCCCATCGCGCGCAGCACATGGCTGACCTTGCCCGACCCGCTGCCACATGCGCTGCCCAACGAGAAGGCCACATCGCGCGCATCGGACATCAGCCGCAGCCCGTTGACGCCTTCGCGCCGGACGTTGAGATTGCCGTGATAGCGCGTATCCGCCGCGCCGTTGAGCGTCCATTCGGGCAGCATGTCCGTCGCAATTGACCAGAGGCGCTCGACATGGCTTGCGTCCGTATCCATCCGCTCGGCCGCGAGCGCCGCCGCGGCGCCGAAACCGGCGCACAGCGCGGGCGAGACGGTGCCCGAGCGCATCCCCTGTTCCTGCGCGCCGCCGAACATCAGCGGTTCCAGATCGACGCCATCCTTCACCCACAGCGCGCCGATGCCCTTCGGCCCGTGGATCTTGTGCGCCGATATGGCGATCAGGTCGGGGCCTTCGGGGATCGGCACGCGGCCGAAGCCCTGCACCGCATCACAGAGCAGCAGGCTGCCCTTCGCATGCGCGGCGGCGACGAAATCGGCGACGGGCTGGATCGTCCCGACCTCGTTGTTGACGAGCATCGTCGCGACGACCCCGCCCTCGGGCAGCAACGCCGCATCGGGCGGCAGCGCGAGTCCCGCGCCGTCGACGGGCAAGATCGTCGCGTTCAGCCGTTCGAGGCACTGGAGCGAGGCCGCATGTTCGATGCTGAGCCCCGCGACGCCGCCCGGCCGGCTCTGCGCTCCGCGAAAAAGCGCCCAGTTGAGGGCCTCGGTCGCACCTGATGTGAAAAAGACTCGCCCGCCCTTCGGCAGCAGCGCCGCGACCTGATCGCGCGCGACCTCGACCGCGGCGGCGGCGGCGCGACCCGCCTTGTGCGTGCTCGACGGGTTCGCAAAGCTGTCGCCTTCCTTGCCAAGCCAGCGCAGCATCGCCTCGCGCGCTTCGGGAGCGAGCGGGGTCGTGGCCTGATAGTCGAGGTAGATCATCGGGCGCATCTGCCTGTTAATCCCTTTCCTGTCGAGCGCCGCCGTCTATCATCGGGATGGACGCAACCGTTTATTGCGAACCATTCGCAAAAGTTGCAACTTGATACCCAATTTCTATATAGGCGCCGCTTTCGCTCTGCCACCCCGCCGATCCGGCGACTCGGGGGGCCAGCCAAGATATGAAGGTGCTCGCATGCCCGACGTCATTTTTCCCGGCCCCGAGGGTCGCATCGAAGGCCGCTTTTCGCCCCCGCCGCGCCCGCGCGCGCCGGTTGCGCTGATCCTGCATCCGCACCCGCAAGGCGGCGGCACGATGAACGACCGTATCACCCAGGCGATGTACAAGAGCTTCGTGGCGCGCGGCTTTGCAACCCTGCGTTTCAATTTCCGCGGCGTCGGGCGCAGCCAGGGCACTTTCGACAATGGCGTCGGCGAATTGAGCGATGCAGCCTCGGCGCTCGACTGGGTCCAGTCGATCCATCCCGAGGCGCAGACGACCTGGGTCGCGGGCTTCAGCTTCGGCGCGTGGATCGGGATGCAGCTCTTGATGCGGCGCCCCGAAATCCGCGGCTTCCTGTCGGTCGCGCCGCCGGCGAACATGTACGACTTCAGCTTCCTCGCCCCCTGCCCCTCGTCGGGCATCATCGTCGCGGGCGGGCAGGACGAGATCGTGCCGCCGTCGGCGATCCAGAAACTGGTCGACAAGCTGCGCACGCAAAAGGGCATCACCATCCATCACGACGAGATCCCCCGCGCGAACCATTTCTTCGAGCACGAGCTCGACCAGCTGATGAAGTCGCTCGATAACTATCTGGATATGCGGCTCGCGCCCGATTCGCCTATCCGCTGATCGGTCAGAGAAAGCCCGACCGCTCTATCATGGCCGCGGGCGTAAGAACTAAAAGGATCAGCGCGATTTCGCCGCACACCACGGCGACGATCGCGCGGATCCACCCGCCGCGACCCTCGCCCGCATAGAATTGACGCACCGCGGCGATCGAATAGCCGATCCCGACCGCAGCTCGCACCAGATTGCGTTCGATGCTGCGATCGGGCGTCGCGAGTTCCATCAGAAGATCGGCGGCCAGCATCAGCAATGTGGCCTGGGCGAGCACATAAACGCGCATGATGATCGTCCCGAACAATCCGGCCGATGCGTGCCGATAGAAGACATAGTTCAGTACCAGAGCCGAAATCATGGCTGAAACGAGCGGCAGGATGACCGGCTCGTTGCGCAGCATTTCGATCAGCGTCAGATCGGTGGTATCGCTTCCGGGTAACAATCGTGCGCGGACCAGATAATTCAATGCGAGCACGACCGCGACATAAGCGACCGGCTTGACGAGAAGGTCACGATCCTCCTCGATATAGCGACGGATCAGGGGCCCCGGCTCGCGAAAGAGACCGATGAAGGTCTGGATTGCCCCTTTTTCCCACCAGTTTTCCGCAACGTCGTCGAATATGGTACGCTGATCGAACGGCGCGGGACGAAGATCCTTGCCGCAGTCCGGGCAATAGCGTCCGTCGCCGCGGTGTGCGCAAGGTTCGCTCATTCGGTCCCGGACAGCGAAGGCCCGTCGTTTGCCGGGATCAACCAGATCGCGACATTCGCGAACATGACCGCCGCAGCGATCACCATCAGGAGCGCCCGCCGCCGATCGCCCGATCGAAAGACAAGAACCGCACCGCCGAGCAAGGCAAGCGCACCAAGCATCACCAGGGACAGAAGGAGGTCGCTCATGCGCCGGCTCTATGCCGGGCGACGATGTCCGTCAAACGCGCTTCGTGACAAAATCGCGTCAAAAGCCGCTGCCGCTTATGGCCAATCCGGGCGGCTTCGCTTAAAGGGCGCACATCGATTCCCTTTCAGCATCTCGGGAGACGCGCCATGCGCATCGCCATCGCCTCCGACCACGCCGCATGGGAGCTGAAGGACGCGCTCGCCGACTGGCTGCGCGACGCCGGCCATGATGTCGCCGACCTTGGCACCAACGGGCCGGAGAGTGTCGATTATCCCGATTATGGCTATGCCCTTGCCGAAGCGGTGGCCAACGGCAGCGCCGAGCGCGGGGTCGCGCTCTGCGGATCGGGCATCGGAATCTCGATTTCGGTCAATCGCAATCCCGCGTGCCGGTGCGCGCTCGTTTCCGAGCCGCTGTCGGCAAAGCTCGCGCGCGAACATAACGACGCCAATGTCGTCGCGATGGGCGCACGCCTGACCGGGATCGACATGGCGAAGGCGTGCCTCGATGCCTTTCTGACCACCGATTTTGCCGGCGATCGCCATGTGCGCCGTGTCGACAAGCTTTCCCACCCTCCCGTCCTGGAGACCAGCCGATGACCACTGATACGCTCGACAAACCCATCAAATCGGCCGGCTATTTCACCGATGGCGTCGAAGCCACCGATCCCGCGGTCGCGGCCGCGATGAAGCATGAGCTCGAACGCGAGCAATATCAGATCGAACTGATCGCGTCGGAAAACATCGTGTCGCAGGCCGTGCTCGAAGCGCAGGGATCGGTCTTCACCAACAAATATGCCGAGGGCTATCCCGGCCGCCGCTATTATCAGGGCTGCGCGCCGTCGGACGAGGTCGAGACGCTGGCCATCGACCGCGCGAAGGCGCTGTTCGACTGCGGCTATGCCAATGTCCAGCCGCATTCGGGCGCACAGGCGAACGGCGCGGTAATGCTCGCGCTGACGAAGCCCGGCGCGACGATCCTGGGCATGAGCCTCGACGCGGGCGGCCACCTGACCCACGGCGCGCCGCCGGCGATGTCGGGCAAATGGTTCAACGCGGTGCAGTACGGCGTGCGCGCCGACGACCATCTCGTCGATTTCGACCAGGTCGAGGCGCTCGCCAAGGAGCATCGCCCGGCGCTGATCATCGCGGGCGGTTCGGCCTATCCGCGCACGCTCGACTTCGCGCGCTTCCGGGCGATCGCCGACGATGTGGGTGCGCTGCTGATGGTCGACATGGCGCATTTCGCGGGCCTCGTCGCGGGCGGCGAGCACCCCTCGCCGCTTCCCCACGCGCATGTCGTCACGACGACGACGCACAAGACGCTGCGCGGCCCGCGCGGCGGCATGATCCTGACCAACGACGAAGCGATCGCCAAGCGGATCAACTCGGCGGTCTTCCCGGGCCTGCAGGGCGGCCCGCTGATGCACGTCATCGCGGCGAAGGCGGTCGCGTTCGGCGAAGCGCTGCGCCCCGAGTTCAAACATTATGCAAAGGCGACGATCGCCAATGCCCAGGCGCTCGCGAACCGGCTGAAGGCGCGCGGCGCCGACATCGTCGCCGGCGGCACCGACACGCACCTCGCGCTGATCGACCTGCGTCCGCTAGGCATCACCGGCCGCGATGCCGACGAGGCGCTGGAGCGCAGCGCGATCACCTGTAACAAGAATGGCGTTCCGTTCGACCCGCTGCCGCCCGTCAAGACCAGCGGCATCCGCGTCGGATCGCCCGCGGGTACGACCCGCGGTTTCGGGGTCGCGGAATTCGAGGATATCGGCGATATGGTCGCCGACGTTCTGGAAGCCTTGCGGGACAAGGGCGAACAGGGCGATGCCGACGTCGAAGCCGACGTGCGCCGCCGCGTCCGCGCGCTGTGCGAACGCTTCCCCATCTATGGAGGCTGACATGGGAAAGCCGAAGATCGAAACGCTGCTCGGCGACACGGTCGAGGAAATCAAGGCGATGGGCAAGGAAGGGATGGACCATCCCTCTACGAAGCCCGTGCTGATCGGCGGGGGCCTTGGTGCCGTTGCAGGTGCGGTGCTGCCCATCGTCAGTTGGCCGGTGGGCCTGCTCGCCGGCGCCGCGATCGCCCTTTACGGCCGGGTCCGACGCTGACCGATGCGGTGCCCCTATTGCGGTCATGAAGACAGCCAGGTGAAGGACAGCCGTCCCACCGAGGACGGCGCGGCGATCCGTCGCCGGCGACAATGCGAGGATTGCGGCGCCCGCTTCACCACCTTCGAGCGCATCCAGCTGCGCGAAGTCGGCGTGCTCAAGGCGGATGGCCGCCGCGAGCCGTTCGACCGCGAAAAGCTGATGCGCAGCGTTCAGATCGCGTGCCGCAAGCGCCCGATCGACGGCGCGCGGATCGAGCGGCTCGTCTCGGGCATCCAGCGCCAGCTGGAAACGTCCGGCGATAGCGAAGTGCAGGCCCAGCAGATCGGCGCGATGGTGATGGAAGCGCTCAAGGGTTTCGACAACGTCGCCTATATCCGCTTTGCCAGCGTCTACCGCGATTTCACCGAAGCCAAGGACTTCGAAGAATTCGCCTCGACGATCAACGAGGCGGCGCAAAAGGCGTGAGCGAAGCCCCTCCCCCCGTCATCGTCCTCGTTCGTCCGCAACTGGGCGAGAATATCGGCAAGGCGGCACGCGCGATGCTCAATTTCGGGCTGACCGAGATGCGCCTCGTCGCGCCGCGCGACGGCTGGCCCAACCCCGACGCCGGCCCCGCCGCATCGGGCGCCGACGTCGTGCTGGCAAAGGCGGATGTGTTCGAATCGCTGGCCGACGCGGTCGCCGACTGCACCACCATATATGCGACGACGGTACGAAAGCGTGGCGTGACCAAGCCGGTCCTCACCCCCGAGGCCGCGGCGACCGAGGTTCATGCAAGCGCCGGTCGCTCGGCCTATGTCTTCGGTCCCGAACGCTCGGGACTGGAAACCGACGACGTCGCGCTTGCACACAAGATCGTCACCGTACCGATCAACCCGGAGTTCGGTTCGCTGAACCTTGCGCAGGCGGTCATCCTGCTCGCCTATGAATGGTCGAAAGGGCGGGCGCTCGCCCAGCCCCCCGCCGTCGATCTCGATCCCCCCGCGCCGCATGCCGAGATGGAAGAGCTGATCCAGCATTTCGTCCGCGACCTGGATGCGGCGGGCTATTTCTTTCCGGCGGACCGCACCGAAGCCACCCTGCGCACGTTGCGGACCACATTGACGCGCACCGGATGGTCGCACAATGATATCAGGATGATGCACGGCATCGTTACGACATTGGGGAAAGCGCGCAAATCGGCGCGTCGACCGGATTAGGCGCGCAAATCGTCCCAGCGACCCAGTTCGTGCGCGATCGACTGTTCGACCAGCTCGTTCCAGACAGCACGGATGCGCCGCGGATCGAGGCCCGCCGCTTCGGCGGCCCGCGCGGCATTGTCGAGCACCTCGGCCTTGCGCGCCTCGTCGCGCACCGCGCCGCGATCGGCCTTGATCCGGGCCGCGGCATCCATATAGCCGAAGCGGCGGACGAGCAGGGCGACGAGTTCGCGGTCGACGGCATCGACCCCCTGGCGGACATCGGTCATCGTTTCGCAGGCTTCGGGGGATTTGGCAGCGGTCATGTGCGCTGCCTTTAACGGCTTTTTCCCACGTGTCGAGCGCCCCGCAATGCTTGACTCCGGCGCCCGCCCCGTCTAACCGCGCGCCTTCGCAATGGACCCCGCACCCCGGTGAAGCGGCGGTCGCGCTCGGAATCTCTTCCGTGCGGTGCGACCCGGGACATCGGCCGAAATCCCTCGGCACAGCATATTGGAGACGACATATGTCGAAGCGCCAGAGCGCCAAGTATAAACTCGACCGCCGGATGGGCGAAAACATCTGGGGTCGCCCGAAGAGCCCGGTCAATCGCCGCGAATATGGCCCCGGCCAGCATGGCCAGCGCCGCAAGGGCAAGATGTCGGACTATGGCATCCAGCTGCGCGCCAAGCAGAAGCTGAAGGGCTATTACGGCGATATTACCGAAAAGCAGTTCAAGAAGAACTATTTCGAAGCCTCGCGCATGAAGGGCGACACGAGCCAGAACCTGATCGGCCTGCTCGAGCGCCGCCTCGACGCGATCGTCTATCGCGCCAAGTTCGCGCCGACCATCTTTTCGGCGCGCCAGCTCGTCAGCCACGGCCACGTCTATGTGAACGGCGTGAAGTGCGACATCGCCAGCCGCCTCGTGAAGCCGGGCGACGAAGTCACCCTAGGCAAGAAGGCGCAGGAAATGGCGCTGGTCGCCGAAGCGCAGAGCCTGCCCGAGCGCGACCTGCCCGAATATGTGGCGGTCGACGGCACCAAGGCGACCTTCGTCCGCGTTCCGACGCTCGACGAAGTGCCCTATCCGGTGAAGATGGAACCCAATCTGGTCGTCGAATTCTATTCGCGCTGATCGGAACGCACAGCGTTACTCCAGACGGGCGGTCCGCAAGGGCCGCCCTTCTTGCATCTGCCGGTGGCGACTGGCACAAGCCCCGTCGTCGATCACGAAAATCCAAGGAAATTCCATGCTTCGCTTCTTCCGAACCACCGCGGCCGCAGCGGTCCTTGTCGGGGTCACGGCCTGCAACGCCGACACGACGACCCCCACCAGCGCGACCGACGCGGTGGCGGTGCTGCCCGACGTCGAGTTCCCGGACCTGTCGCTCCAGACGCTTCAGGACGTGACGAAGGAACTGTCGTCGGACGCCTATGAGGGCCGCGCACCCGGCACCAAGGGCGAGGAAAAGACGATCGCCTATCTGACCGGCCAGTTCGAGGCGGCGGGGTTGAAGCCCGGGAACAACGGCAAGTGGACCCAGGACGTTCCGCTGGTCGAAATCACCGCGAAGAACGCAACCCCGCTCACCTTCACCGGCGGCAAGTCGCCGGTCACGCTGCAATATGCGAAGGACTATGTCGCGTTCAGCTATCGCGTGCAGCCGAAAACCGAGATCAAGAACAGCGACGTCGTCTTTGTCGGCTATGGCATCAACGCCCCCGAAAAGGGCTGGAACGATTATGCCGGGCTCGACGTGAAGGGCAAGACGGTCGTCATCCTGGTCAACGATCCCGACTGGCAGACCAAGGAAGCCAAGGGCGAATTCAACGGCCGCGCGATGACCTATTACGGTCGCTGGAGCTACAAATATGAAGAGGCCGCACGGCAGGGGGCCGCTGCGGCATTGATCGTCCACGACACCGAACCCGCCGCTTATGGCTGGAACGTCGTGGAAAGCAGCAACACCGGCACCCAGTATCTGGCAGAGAAGGCGGACGGCGGCGCCGACCAGACGGCGGCGAACGGCTGGATCCAGCTCGACAAGGCAAAGGCGCTGTTTGCAAGTGCCGGGCAGGATTTCGACGCGCTGCGCGAAGCCGCGGGCAAAAAGGGCTTCAAGGCCGTCCCGCTTGCCGGCGTGAAAGCCTCGCTCAGCTTCGACAACGAGATTTCGAAAAAGCTGTCGCACAACATCATCGGCATTCTGCCCGGCAAGACGCATCCCGACGAATATGTCCTCTATACCGCGCATTGGGACCATCTCGGCCGCTGCAGCCCGGTGAACGGTGACGACATCTGCAACGGCGCGGTCGACAATGCGACCGGCACGGCGGCGCTGGTGACGCTCGCGCAGGCGTATCAGAAGGCCGGCGCGCCCGACCGCAGCATCGTCTTCCTGGCCGTGACCGCAGAGGAATCGGGCCTGCTCGGTTCCGAATATTATGCCGCGAACCCGATCTTCCCGCTGGCCCAGACGGTGGGCGGCGTGAACATGGACGCGCTCAACCCCAATGGCCCCGCCAAAGATATCGTCGTGGTCGGCCGCGGAAAATCGCAGCTCGATACCTATCTGGAAAAGATCGCCAAGGCGGCCGACGTGACGATCGTCGACGAACCGACGCCCGAAAAGGGCTTCTATTACCGTTCGGATCACTTCAGCTTCGCGAAGCGCGGCGTGCCCTTCTTCAACTTCGGCGCCGGCGAGGATCTCGTCGATGGCGGCAAGGAGGCCGGCCGGAAAGCCGCCGAGGATTACGAGACGAACCGCTATCATGCGCCGAGCGACGAATATGCGGCGATCAAGAACTGGGATGGCATGCTTGCCGACCTGAAGCTCTTCTATGCCGCCGGCCGGATGCTGGCGTCGACCGAAAGCTGGCCGAACTGGGTTGAGGGCGACGAATTCCGCGCCGCCCGCGACAAATCGCGCGCCGACCGCTAAGGGCGACGCCGATGACGCTGCGCATGGCGGCCGAATGGGCGCCGCACGAGGCCGTGTGGATCGGCTTCCCGCACCTCGCCGAGGAATGGGCGGGACAGATCGACTCCGCGCGCAGCGATGTTGCCGCCTTTGCCAACGCGGTCCACGACGGCGGCCGCGGCGAAGAGGTGCGGCTGGTCGTCAACGACGAGCGCCAGGCCGCAATCGCGGCGACGCTCGTCGATGCGGGCGTCCGCATCCTGATCCAGCCGCTCGGCGATATCTGGCTTCGCGATACCGGGCCGATCATTGCCGGAACGGGCGCGGCGCGGCGCGCGCGCAACTTCCGCTTCAACTGGTGGGGCGAAAAATTCGTCATGCCGGGCGATCAGGAGGTCGGCGCCGCGCTCGCCCTCGAAAGCGGCCTGCCGGTCGACGAGCAGGACTGGGTGCTCGAAGGCGGCGCGATCGATGTCGACGGTCGCGGCCTGTGCGTCACGACCGAGGACTGCCTGCTCAATCCCAACCGCAATCCGTCGCTGACGCGCGCGGATATCGCGGTGCGGCTGCACCAGTCGCTCGGCATCGATCGCCTGCTGTGGCTCGGCGACGGGCTGGTTGGCGACCATACCGACGGCCATGTCGACAATCTGGCGCGCTTCGTCGGCGAAGGCCGGATCGCGCTGCCGGTGGCCGAGGGCGACGACGACCCCAACGCCCATGTCTATGCCGACGCCCGCGCGCGCGCGGCGGCCTTTGGCGGGGTCGATGTGATCGACCTCCCCTCGCCCGGCCGCGTGGAAATCGGGGGGGAGATCGCCGCCGCGAGTTACATGAATTTCTACATCGGCAACACGACGGTCGTGGTCCCGACCTACGGTGTCGCCAATGACGCGAAAGCTGTCGATGCGCTCGCGGCGCTGTTTCCGGATCGCCGCACGGTCGGCATCCCGGCAAGGGGGATTATCGCCGGCGGGGGCAGCTTCCATTGCTCGAGCCAGCAACTCCCGGCCTGAGGCACGCGGACGGCGTCCTGCACACGCGATCGGCGGGTCTGGCGCGGCCTGTTGCCCTTGCCGCCTTCAGCCGTCGCGGGCTAGGTCGGCGTCGCCGTTTCAAAGTTCAGCAAAGTTCAGCCTTGCGAGCCCGCGTTCGGCGAACCTGCCGCGCCGGCTTCCGTTCGCATGCGTGAACGTTGACCGCTTTTATCCACTTGTCGAAAGAGTCGTGACGAAGGCTGGCACAGCCGGATAATGTAGGACAGCGGTTTTTGCGGCGGATGTCCGATTTGGGGTGGAAAGCGGTCAGTACAGACCATCCTTTATGACGTCCGCTATCACTGTCAGGATGAACCCAATCGCCAAGGCTAGTAGTGCGGCATACATCGCGGCGGCAATCCAGAATGCGACAGGAGAACTCGCTCGATCCTCGCTTCCTCCATACGCCACTGGCATACGACCAGTTCTTAGGCCAATGAGCAGCAGCCAGCCGACCAATTGAGGGATCATTAGAAAGGCGGTTCCGCCAACCAGTGCCCCAATTTCGCCGGGGAACCACCCAAGGAACAACCAAGGCGTCGCGGCGATGGCGAGCATCAAGCCGAGCACCGAGAATTTTCGTTTCGAGTTCCAATCCCACCAAAACATGCCGAAGCTTAGCCAATAAATTCTGTGACAGCTATGATGGTCGCAAACGGACGATCGCGAGTTAGCCGTCCCCGATGGTCGCGCCTGCTCCGCCGCTCGGTGAGCCGAATCTCCGCTTTTGCGGTGGCAAGATGCGCCGACGCGCTTATATCCGCCTCATGACCCGCACCCTTACCGTCGCCGCATTGCAGCTTCCCCTGCCCGGGCCCGTCCAGCCGAATATCGACGCCGTGACCGCGCTGGTCGAGGACGCGGCCGACAAGGGCGCGCAGGTGGTGCTGCCGCCCGAGCTGTTCGAAGGCCCCTATTTCTGTCAGGTCGAGGCGGAAGAGTTGTTCGCGACCGCGCACCCGACCGCCGAGCATCCCAGCGTCGTCGCGATGCAGGCGCTGGCGGCAAAGCGGCGGGTCGCGATCCCGACGAGCTTCTTCGAGAAGGACGGGCCGCATTATTACAACACGCTCGCGATGATCGGCCCCGATGGCGCGATCATGGGGACGTACCGCAAGAGCCACATCCCCGACGGGCCCGGCTATGAAGAGAAATATTATTTCCGCCCCGGCAACACGGGGTTCAGGGTGTGGGACATGTTCGGGACGCGGATCGGCGTCGGCGTCTGCTGGGACCAATGGTATCCCGAATGCGCGCGCGCGATGGCGCTGATGGGCGCCGAACTGCTGTTCTATCCGACCGCGATCGGTAGCGAACCCTATGACGCCGACCTCGACACCAGCCGCATGTGGCGGCGCGCGATGCAGGGCCACGCCGTGTCCAACTGCATGCCGGTGATCGCCGCGAACCGGATCGGGACAGAGGGCGACGCCGACTTTTACGGCCACAGTTTCATCAGCGACGAATGGGGCGACCTGACGCAGGAGTTCGGCGCCGGGGAGACGGGTGTGCTGATCGAAACGATCGACCTCGACCGCGCGGCAAAGCACCGGGCGGGCATGGGCTTTTTCCGCGATCGCCGCCCGCAACTCTATGGCCGGCTGGTCGAGGATATCTGATTGAGGAAGCGGGGGGCCACGCGATGAATATACCGGACGACATTTTCACCGAACCCGACGATATCGACCCCGAAACGCTGGGCCGGCTGGGGCCGCTCCGGCGCCTTGCCGGTATCTGGGAAGGCCAGCATGGCGTCGATATCAATCCCAAGGCCGACGGGCCGGAAACGCGCGATTATTATGAGCGGATCGAGATGCAGCCGATCGACGCGCAACCGAACGGGCCGCAGCTCTTTTACGGTCTGCGCTATCACCTGCATGTCAACACGCGTGAAGAGCAAATCACCTTTCACGACCAGGTGGGCTATTGGCTCTACGAACCCGCCACCGGCCTGATCCTCCAGACGCTCGCCATCCCGCGCGGCCAGATCGCGATCGCATCGGGGCATGCCGAACCCGACGCGCGGCGACTGGAGTTGAAGGCCGACCGCGGACAAACCGAATATGGCATCTGCTCGACGAGCTTTCTCGACCTCGCCTTTCGGACCGACAGCTATCGGATTACCGTCGATTTCCACGATGATGGAACATGGAGCTATGTTTCCGACACGACCCTGGTGGTGAAGGGACAGGCCGAACCTTTCCTGCACCGCGACCGCAACCGGTTGACCAAGGTTGCCGAACCCGACCTCAATCCCTGGGCCAGGATCGTCCGCGGAACAGCCTCGACGCAAGGCGGCATTTGACAGTGCCCCGCCGATACACTTAAGCTCCTAAGCACCGACGCGCAGATACGACCGGTCGACTGGACCGGCGCCGCGCCCGGGTGGTGAGGGAGACGGATTATGAGCAATATGGAGCAGCGCGCGGCCGGCGCGCGCGAATTGCACCGCACAATCGATTTTCTGGGCCTGCGCGCGCATGCGACGACCGTAGGTCTGATCCAGCTTTGCGAAGAACTGCTGAAGGTCGGGATATTGGACGCGCCCGCGCTCGAACGGATCAAGGATTCGATCCGCATGGAGTTGACGCTGTCGCAGGCGCGCATTTCGAACCAGACGCTGTTCGACGAAACGCTGCGCCGCCGGCTCGACGCGATCTTCCCGCATTGCGGCAGCCCCAAGGAACCGGTCGGCGAAATCCACGACCTCGAAGAGGCCTTCGACGCCGACGCCGCCCATTGACCGCCGCGCCGCGCGCGCCGGTCAATCCCCTGCCGCGCGGTCGACCATATCCATGAAATCGCGCGCCGCATCGCGCGTCGCGGCGTCCTTGAACGCAACGTCCAGATCGGGCGCGACGCCGAGCATGTACATCAACGTCCACAGCGCGAAACGCCGGCTGGGGTTCGATTCGAGCCCGAAGTCGACGAGCATCCGCTCGGTTCCCGCCTCGAAAGCCGCAGGGGGGACCGCGCCGATGTCGGCCGTACCGAAATAGCGAAAGAGCTGGTCGTCGAAGTTCATGCGCGCGCCGTAGACGATATGAGGGCGCACGGCAAAGCGCCTCGCCGGCGGCCCGTCGCCAATGGTCTTCCGGTTGTCAGCGCCGCGCGGCGTCGATAGGTGCGGAGGGGTGAATCACAGCATCGAAATCGGAACCGACACCGCGGGCAAGGCGGTCCATGTCGACATCCAGGAACTGCTCGCGACGCGTCTGCTGGTCCAGGGCAATTCGGGGTCGGGCAAGTCGCACCTGTTGCGCCGCCTGCTCGAACAGAGCGCGGGGCTGGTCCAGCAGGTCGTGATCGATCCCGAGGGCGATTTCGTTACGCTGGCCGATGCCTATAACCATGTCGTCATCAATGCGGGCGACTATAATGAGCGCGAAATCGCGACGATGGGCGCGCGCATCCGCGAACATCGCGCGTCGGTGATCCTGAGCCTCGACACGCTCGAGATCGAAGCGCAGATGACCTGTGCAGCCACCTTTCTGAACGCGCTGTTCGACGCGCCGCGCGAGCATTGGTTTCCGGCGCTCGTCGTCGTCGACGAAGCCCAGATGTTCGCTCCGACCACCTCCGGCGACGTTGCCGATGCGGTCCGGCGCGCGAGCCTGTCGGCGATGACCAACCTGATGTGCCGCGGCCGGAAGCGCGGGCTTGCGGGCGCGATCGCGACGCAGCGCCTGGCGAAGCTGGCAAAGAATGTCGCGGCAGAGGCGAGCAACTTCCTGATGGGGCGGACCTTCCTAGACATCGACATGGCGCGTGCCGCCGACCTGTTGGGCATGGAACGGCGGCAGGCGGAACAGATCCGCGACCTCGAGCGCGGCTGTTTCCTGGGCCTGGGGCCAGCGATCGCGCGGCGGCCGGTCGCGGTGCGCATCGGTTCGACGAGCACCCATTCGCGCGGCGGCACCCACAGCCTGTTGCCGCTTCCCGATGCCGAGCCCGAGGATATGCAGTCGATGCTGTTCGCGACGCTCGACGAGGCGCCGCCGCGTCCGCCGGCCACGAGCGAACCCGCGCCGCTCGCCGCGGGCGAGCTGATGGAGCGGATCGCGGCAACCGAGAGCGAGGACGCGGGTGATGCGGCGGAGACCGCCCCCCCGGCCGAGCGCCCCGAGGGTCCGGCGATCGACGGCGAAGCGGTGGTGGTCGCCGCGCTGCGCAACATGCTGGCCGACCCCGACGCGGCGTTCCAGACCGAATCGGTGCTCTATCAGGATTTCTCGGTCCGCTGCCGGATGCAGCGGCTTGCGCGGCCGCCGCTGGACCTGACGGCTTTCCGCCGCCGCTTCGCGCTCGCCAAGGGAGGGGTCTTCGATCCGGGCGAGCCGCGCTGGCAGGATCTGCTCGCCGCAGCGCAGGCGCTGCCCGACGATATGCTCGCCCCTTTCGTGCTGATCGCCCGCGCCGCGATCGACGGCGATCCCTGCCCCGACGACGACGCGCTTGGCCGGACCTATGGTACGCGCTCGCCGGGACGGATACGCCGCCTGATCGACTATATGGAGCGGCAGGGCGCGATCGTCGTGCGATCCGACTTCGGCGGCCGGCGATCGATCGGCATTCCGCAGCTCGGCCTGAGCACCGAAGCCGAATAGGCTAGCCGCGCAGGACGAACGGGATCTCGACGAGGCCCTTCACCCGCACCGCCTGCCCGCCACGCATCGTCGGCGCCCAGCGCCACCGGCGTACCGCGCGTAACGCCGCTTCGTCGAGCCGGTCGAAGCCGCTGGTCCGCGCGACCGATATCGAGGCCACATGCCCATCGACATCGAGCGTCAGCGCGAGCACCACGGTGCCCTGTTCGCGGTGGCGGCGGCTTTCGCGCGGATAGCGCGGCGGCGCCCCCGACAGCATCCGTGTGCCCAGATCGTCGGCTTGCACCGTCGCCGGAGGCGCGGGCGGTGCGGGCGGCGCCGGCGGGACTGCGATCGCAACCGGCGGCGGCGGCACCGGTTCGGGAGAGGTCAGCAAGGCGGGCGCGCTGTTGGGAACCGCCACCAGCGGTCGCGGTGCGACCACCGGCGTATCGGGCTGTGGCGGCGTTTCGCGCGGCGGTGCCGGCGGCGGGGCGGGCGGCGGCGCGACCGACAGGTTCACGACCGCCAGTTCGGCAGCCTCGACGCGCCTGGGATGATAGCCGGTCTGGACAAGGGCCAGCAGCAGCAGTCCCGTTAGCGCCGCCGCGACGCCCGCCGCGGGCAGGTTCGGCCGCCGGTCGTCGCCGTAGCGGCTCGCCGCCGCCGGCGGCGGGCGCGTGAAGCCGGCAGGATAGGGCGTGTGTTTCATCGGCCTCCCCTCGCCCGCGTCACGTTTCGGACCAGCGGCGGAGGAGGTTGTGATAGATGCAGGTGAGTTGGAGGACAGCATCGTCATCGGCTCCATCCTGGGTCAGTTTCTGGATCGACGTATCGAGTTCGAAGAGCATCCGTCGCGATTCCGCATCGCGCACGAGGCTTTGTATCCAGAAGAAAGAGGCGAGCCGCGCGCCGCGCGTCACCGGTTCGACGCGGTGCAGGCTGCTCGACGGATAAAGGATCGCGTCGCCGGCGGGCAAGGCGACCTCATGCTCGCCATAGGTGTCGCTGATGACCAGCCGTCCGCCGTCATAATCGCCCGGATCGTTGAGGAAGAGCGTGCAGGAGAGGTCCGAGCGCAAGTGCTGGCCGTCGGCGAGGTGCATCACCGCGCCATCGACGTGATAACCATATTCGCCGCCGCCCGCGTAGCGATTGAAGCGCGGCGGCAGGATCCGGCCCGGCAAGGCTGCGGCGAAAAAGGTCGGATTGCGCTTCAGCGCGGCGAGGACCGCAGCGCCCAGCTCGGCTTTTTCCGGGGATGCGTCGGGCAATTGCTCGTTGCGCTTCACCTTTGCGCCCTGCGCCCCGACCGTCTCGCGCCCGTCGGTCCAGTCGGCGCCGTCGAGACGGCGGCGGAACTCCGCGGTTTCATCCGCCGTCAGGACGTTCGGTATATGCAGCAACATCCCGGTTTCTCCCTAAATCTCGCACGGCAAAGGCGGGAGGCATGCCTCCCGCCCCGGCCGCTGGTCCGCGCGCCGCCTAGAAACCGAAGTCGGCACTGAACAGGAAGGTTTGCGGCTGCCCCGGCGTGTAGCGATAGCCGCTCTTGTTGATCGCCGCCACATAGTCCTTGTCGAACAGATTATAGGCGTTCACGCGCAGCTTGAAATTATCGTTGACCGCATAACCGAGCAGCGCGTCGACGACCGTATAGCCTTGCGTGTGCGGCGGCGTGCCGGCCGCGCCGTCGGTTCCGCGCCGCATCCCGCTTGTGTAGCGGACGCCGCCGGCGATTTCGAGACCGAACGGGGTGCGATAGCTGGTCCAGGACGTGAAGCTGTCGTCGGGCGCATAGGTCAAGCCGTCGCTGCCGTCGGCCGCGATGCCGTTACCGTTCGTGACCTTGGTCTTCTGATGCGCGTAGCCGGCGGAGATCGACCAGGCGTCGGTGATGTTTCCGACCACCGACAGTTCGACGCCGCGCACCCGCTTCGACCCGCTCTGGATGTCCGAGGGGTCGGACGCATTGATCTCGTTCAGCACCTTGGTCTGGAAAATCGCCGCGTTGAGCGCGAGCGCGCCGTCGAGCACGTCCCACTTCACGCCGGCCTCGATCGTCTTGGCCTTTTGCGGCAGGAAGTCGGGGTTGTTGGCGCTGTTGCCGGTCGCCAGCGTGAAGGCCTCGCCGCCCGGAGGCTGCTGCGACAGTGCATAGTTCACGTAAAGGCTCAGTGGCTCGACCGGCTTGAGCACGGCGCCGAGCTTCCAGTTGAACAGCGTGTCCTTGGCCTTCAGATCGGCGGTGGTGACGATCGATCCAACGGGGGCGGTTCCGCATGGCACGGCCCCGCGGCCGGTGCCGTTGTTGCAGACGGCCGTGTTGAAATAGGTCGTCTTGTAGTGATCGAGGCGTATGCCGCCGGTCACCAGCAACAACCCATCGAAGAATTTGGCGGTATCGAAGGCATAGAACGCCAGCGTGGTCGTCTTGCCCCGTCCGGCCGCGCCGTTGCGCGAATAGGTGTAATCGCTCGTGTCGTTCCAGTCGGGATTGTAGAGATTTGCCACCGGCAGAGTGCCCGTGGAACTATGACCGTAGATGACCTGCTTTTCGCCGGTGATCTCGGCGCCGACGCTCAGATTATGCTCGATCGCCCCGGTCGCGAAATCGGCCCGCAGGTTGAGCTGGTTCGTCAGGATGCGGTTCGTCGCTTCGCGGATCGTGGGGTTGCCGCGCGTCATCGTATAGGCCGACAAGTCATCGGGATTCGCGGGATTGCCCGTGATGTTGGCCCCCGTCGACATGAAAGCGGTCAGAAGATAGTCCTGCGTCGTCTGGCCGACCCGCGCGACATTCGACAGCCGCACGCTATCCGAAAAATCATGCTCGATGATCAGCGTCGCCATCTTCGCCTGCACATCGTCGTGATCTTTACGCGTGCCGTAGAAATTCTCCGAATCCACCGGATTGCCGACCAGTGCCTCTTGCCCGGCCTGCGGCTCCCAGCCGGGAAGCGCGATCGTGGGAACATAACCGTCGGGGATATTGTCCTGATCGACATAGAGCAGGTTCAGATAGGCGCGGGTCGGGGTGTCGAGGCCGATGCCGAGCGAGGCGGCGAGGCCGAGCCGCTGGTTATTGACATGGTCGCGGCCCGGAACGTCGCTGTCCTGCCACAGCATGTTGAACCGGAGCGCGCTGTTGCTGAGGCCGCCCAGCGTCTGGTTGACGTCGGCGGTGATCCGCTTTTGCCCGTCGACCCCGACCGACAGCGTGCCCGACAGCGCGCTTTCGAGGGTCGCGCGCTTGCTGACCAGATTGATCGCACCGGTCGGCGCGGTGCGGCCGTTGTCGGTGCCGGCCGGACCTTTCTGAACCTCCACCGCTTCGGTGTTGAAAATGTCGCGCGAAACCGATCCCAGATCGCGGATGCCGTCGACGAAGATGCTGCCCGACGAATCGAAACCGCGCATGCGGATCGAATCGCCGGTCGTGGTGTTGCCGTTCTCGCCGGCATAGAAGGTGCCGACCCCGGGGGTGTTGCGGAGCACCTCGGTCAGCGTGGTCGCCCCCTGTTCGTTGAACAGCTGCTTGTCGATCACCTGGATCGTCTGCGGCGTGTCGCGCAGCGGCTGGGTGAATTTGGGGGAAGACGACCGGTCGACCTTATAGCCATCCTCGTCGATCGCGGTGTCGGTCACGGTGACGCCGCCGAGCATGGGCGGCTTCGCGGCGTCGCCGCTATCCTGCGCCGCGGCGGGCGACGCGGCGAGCCCGAAGCAGGTGAGCGCCAGATAGGCCGGAGCCGCCGCCGACATGGATTCGCGCAAACGCAAGAATGACATTTATTCCCCCTGTTCTGTGGATGAGAGCCTGTGTAGCGGGTGCGCTATTGCGAGTCACTCGCATAAATTGCAAGCCGATTTTCGACGCAACGCAGCAAAAAAGATCAGGAGCACAAACCAAAGTTGACTTTTATCACGGTTTTTTAATGCTTTATGTATATCACTCTTGGACCGGATGGCTTGCGTGGCGCGAAAGGAGATGAGCAAATCCGAACCGCGTAGAGTGGAATTTAGCCCTGCGACGAGGATAGGGATTGTATTTGCGAATCATTCGCGATACTGGCGCTCACCTCCATCGGATCCGACCATCTCCATGCATCAACCCCGCACCATCCAGCCAAAGGCGCGCAAGAGCCGCAAAGCCTTTTGGCTGAAACAACTGCATATGTGGCACTGGATGAGTTCCGCGCTCAGCCTCGTCGGGCTGCTGCTCTTTGCCGTGACGGGCTTCACCCTCAACCACGCCGCCGATATCGAAGCGGCGCCGGTCAGCGCCGAGCATAAGGCGCAGCTGCCGCCCGCGCTGATGCGCGCGATGCAGGGCGCGCCGGATAGCGGCAACGCCCCCCTTCCCGCCCCCGTCGCGGCGTGGGTGGAGGATCATTTTCCCGTCAGCGCCGCCGCCGACGCCGAATGGTCGACCGACGAGGCCTATCTCGCGGCGCCGCGTCCGGGCGGCGATGCGTGGGTCGCGATCGATCGCGCAACCGGCGAAGCGACCGGCGAGGTCACCGACCGCGGCTGGATCTCCTATCTGAACGACCTGCACAAGGGGCGCAACTCGGGCGCCGTATGGAGCCTGTTCATCGATGTGTTCGCGGCCGCGTGCCTGGTTTTCGCGATAACCGGCCTGTTCCTGCTCCAACTGCACGCGGCAAAGCGCAAGAGCACCTGGCCGATCGTCGGCGCCGGGCTGATCCTGCCCGCCGCCCTCGCGATTTTCTTCATTCATTAAGGAGGACTCCGATGCCCGATCCCCATATTGTTTCCCTTGGCGCCTGCGCCGCCGGCCTTGGCGCGCTGGTCGCCGCGCCGGCGCTTGCCGCCGCGCCGGGGACGATGGACGTCACCGTCACGATCCCGCGCTTGAAGGTGGCCGAATATCACCGTCCCTATGTGGCGATCTGGGTCGAAAAGGATGGCGGCAAGGCGAAGACCGTAGCGGTCTGGTACGACCATGACATGAAGAATGGCGAGGGCACGAAATGGCTCCGCGACGTGCGCCAGTGGTGGCGCGCCTCGGGCCGGTCGATGCGCTTCCCCGCCAATGGCATCACCGGAGCGACGCGTGCGCCCGGCACGCACAAGGTGAGCTTCTCCCGCGCCCAGCTCGGTGCGGTGGCGCCCGGCCAATATACGCTGGTGATCGAGGCCGCGCGCGAAGTCGGCGGACGCGAACTGCTGCGCATCCCGTTCACCTGGCCCGCCGCGCCCGGCGCGGGCGGCAAGGCCGCGGGTTCGAACGAACTCGGCACCGTTTCGATTGCATTCCGCTAACCAACGAAGGGGCAAGACGATGAAGACGCATATCCTGGGTATCGCCGCGACCGCGGCCCTCGCCATCCTCGCCGCGGTTCCGGCCCAGGCGCATCGGCAGTGGATGCTGCCGTCCGCGACGGTTCTGTCCGGCGACGACGTCTGGGTCACGGTCGATGCCGCGGTGTCGAACGACCTTTTCTATTTCGAGCATTTTCCGCTCCGCCTCGACCATGTGAAAGCCTGGGCACCCGATGGCAGCGAGGCGCCGATCGAAAATGCGGCGACCGGGCGCTATCGCAGCACGTTCGACGTCCACCTGACGCAGAAAGGGACCTGGCGAATCGCATCGGTGTCGGACTCGCTGACCGGCAGCTATGAACTGAACGGCAAGCGCGAGCGCCTGCCGCGCGGCACCGACGCCGCCAATCTCGCCGAAAAGCTTCCCGCCGGGGCGACCAACGTCCAGACCGCGGCGGCGAGCAGCCGCAACGAAGTCTTCGTGACGGTCGGCGAACCGACCACCACACTGTTCAAGCCGACCGGCAAGGGGATAGAGCTTGTCCCGATCACCCATCCGAACGACCTCTATGCCGGCGAAAGCGCCAGCTTCCAGTTCCTGCTCGACGGCAAGCCGGCGTCGGCCCTGCCCGTCACGGTCATTCCCGGCGGCATCCGCTATCGCGACCAGCTCGGCCAGATCGACCTGACCACCGATGCCGAGGGCAAGGTTTCGATCACCTGGCCAGAGCCCGGCATGTACTGGCTCAACGTATCGACCCCGCGCGGTCCGCGCGGCGAAGGCGACGACGATGCCGCGCCCTCGCGCCGCGCAAGCTACATGACCACGCTCGAAGTGCTTGCGCCCTGAGCGACCGCGTCCTGATCCCCCTCGCGCTGACGCCCGCCGCCTTCGCCACGCGCGATGCGGCGGCGCCGGTGCAGCAATTTGGCGGCGAGACCATGGGCACGAGCTGGTCGCTGCAAGCGGTCGCGCCGCCGCCGCATGCCGCGCACGGCGTCCAGGCGGCGCTCGACCGCGTCGTCGCCCAGATGAGCCAATGGGAACCACATTCGGACCTGTCGCGCTTCAACCGGGCCGCGCCCGGCGCGTGGCGGGCCTTGCCGCACGAATTCGCAACGGTACTCGGCGCGGCGCTCGACGTCGCCCGGGCGAGCGGCGGCGCGTTCGATCCCTGCCTCGGCCGCCTGACCGAATTATGGGGATTCGGCGCCGCGGGCGCCGTCGCGGCGGTCCCCGGCGCCGGCCCGCTCGATGCCGCGCGGCGTGACGACCGCGTCATCGACTATGACCCGGACACCCGGCGCGCGCGCCGATCGGCCGGTGCGATGCTCGATCTTTCGGGGATCGCCAAGGGCTTCGGCGTCGATCATGCCGCCGAGTGGCTTCTCGCGGCGGGCGTGCGCCACTTCCTGATCGAGGTCGGCGGCGAATTGCGCGGCGAGGGCCTGCGGCCGGACGGCCAGCCCTGGTGGGTCGATGTCGAAACGCCCCCCGATGTCACCCGGCAACCCTATCGGGTCGCGCTCCACGACCTGTCGATTGCGACATCGGGCAGCTATCGGCGCGGCTTTGCGGTCGATGGACGACATTTTTCGCACAGCCTCGACCCGCGAACGGGCTGGCCGATCGTCCACGGCGTCCGCTCGGTCACGGTCGTCCATCGCAGCTGCATGCTGGCCGATGCGTGGGCGACCGCGCTGACGGTGATGGGCGCCGACGCGGCGATGCGATGCGCGGACGAGCATGGCCTCGCCGCATGCGCAATCGTGGACGAGCGGGAGTATCTGTCGCAGGCGTGGCGCGACATGCTCGGTTGAACCCGACGTCTTGGTCGATGCGATCGCGCACGAACCGGCGTCGCCGGACGAATGACGGGTGCATGCAGGCGATCGATGTCTGGAAGGTTGGTAGCGGAGGAGGGATTCACACGAAAAACATAAGATACTGATTTATAACAACGTTCTTGATCGTCGTGCCGATAATTCCGCTCAATCCACCCCCAATTTTACCCCTTCGCGACAGGCCGTGCCGAAATATCGACAGGCCGACATGCGCGATCCCTGCTACGCCCGAGAACGCGGCTGTTTACAGTGTGATCGCAGAAAGGACCGCAGACTATCGACAAACACCACGGTTGCACGGCCGACCTTGGCTGCCTCGATGTCGCCGGAAGCGATGAGCTGGTAGATCTTGGATTTGCTGAGCCCCGTCATCCGTACTGCGTCGGGAATGCGAACGCTTATCGGCCCAATCGGGGGCGCGTCGTCGCCATTCGTTGCAGGCTGCCGGGCCGACATCGGACTATTTCTTACGTGCCCGGCTGAACGAGCGGTCGCTCGCCAGGAAGCCGCTAAGCATGAATGGAATGAGGTCCGGTACGGACTCGCGTCGGCCGTAGGCCGCCTCATAGGCCTCGGCGTAGTCGTTCAGCGCTTCGATGAGATCCGGCATGACGTTGATCGTGATCTTAACCGGCGTCCGATCGGGCAGCCTTGGCAGCTTCAAATCAGCCATGACGGCCTCCCCAGGGTCCGGGCAATATGATGTCTTTGTGCACGACCACCCGTAGCGGCCAGCCGGGGCGAACGCGCAAGGTCGGCTGGATATTGAGATTGCGCGTGACGAGCTGATCGCTGGCGCGCGCGCCGCTCTGCTGCGCTGACTCGCGGATCGCCCGGACAAGGTCGCTTTCGGTGCTGCCGAAGCTCAATTCAGTGCCGACGCCCAGCAATGTCGACAGGGCGACGCCCTTCAGAAGCTGCCAAGTATGCCGGTCGATCCGGTCGGACAGACCCGCATAGCCCTGCGTATCGGTCGCCGGCACATTGTCGATACGAATCGACGAGCCGTCGGGCAGGATGATCCGCTGCCAGACGACCAGCGCACGGCTCTGCCCAAACGCTACAACGCTGTCGTAGCTGCCGATCAGCCGCGATCCTTGCGGAATGAGCAGACCGCGCCCGGTCACACTGTCATAGACGTTCTCCGTGATCTGCGCGGTGACGAGCCCGGGAAGATCCGAGTTGAGCCCGGTTATGAGGCTCGCGGCAATGATGCTGCCGGCCTGCAAGATCCAAGGCGATACGGACTGCGCCAGCGCGTGCGGATTGATGTCGTCGTCGCGATTGGCGCGGCCGACCAATTCGTTCTTGCGCCCCTGGGCGTTAGGATCTCGGTCAGGGTCGAGGAGCGGCTTGGCAGTCTCGGCCGATGCTGGCGGAACACTTGCATCGGTAGTCACCGGTGCAGGGGCGGCGGCGCGACCGCCGCCCGCCAATTGCAGCATGACGCCAGACTCGCGTGCGGCCTTCTGCTCAGCGGCGATGCGCTGGCGCTCGGCTTCGGCTTCCTGCGCGGCCCGGCTCACCGCATCGGCAGCGGGGTCAGGGGGAACCATCCCGCCAAGCTGCCGCTGGCGCTCGAGGATCGGCCGCCCGAGATCACCGGGAAGCGGTGGCCCGAGCTTCGGCACGTCGCCATAGCTCGTCGGCGCGCCCGCGAGCGCATCAGGCGGCGCCTTCGCGCCAACCAGCTTTTCATCGCTTGGTGCGATCAGGCTCAGGGTCGCGGGCTTGAGCGCCAGCCAGGCGACGCCGATGATCGCGGTCGAGCCGGCGGCAGCGATGGCGACGATCGCACCGCGGCGAAAACGGGTGACGCGGCCCGGCGCCGCGCGCAGAACGAGCGTTTCGGGGTCGGCTTTGGGCGCCGCGATCGGCGCGGAAGAAGCGGTTGGATCGGTCACGCGCCCCTCCCGGCCTTGCGCTGCCGGCTCTTCGGCTGGGCGGCGGTGATACGGACAATCTGCTGTTTCTTGCCGCCAAGGCGCAGCTCGGCGACACCGAACAGGCGGTCGACCACATAATAGCGGCCGGCGACGCGATAGTTGACGAGCTGGGCCTCGCCATCCTCGCCAATCACGAACAGCGGGGGCGCCTCACCCACGGCGATCGCGGGCGAGAACTCGATGTAGGTCTGCCGCCCATCGTCGAACGCGCGCAGCGGCCGCCAGGCCGGCTTGTCGCCCGAGATCGCATAGTTGAAGTTGAGGCTTTCGACCGAGAGGCCCGACGCGATCGGCGTCGCCGCCACGGCTGCATCCCGCTGACGCCGGAGCGCGATCAGCTCGTCATGTGGATAGGTCCAGGAGATCGCCGCCATCGCGGTCGCGGGCGTGCTTTCGAGCTGGAGATGGTAGGTCCGGCGATCGGTAGCAATGACAAGGTTTGTGCGTAGGCCCGCCGAAAACGGCTTGACGAGGATGTGCACGCGCTTGCTTTTGCCGATGCCGCTGGTGGTATCGCCGACAGTCCAGCGCACGGTGTCGCCGGCGGCGACGGACACAATCGTTTCGCCCGGCTGCAAGGCAATGTCGGTGATGCGCTCGGGCGCGGCATAGAGCCGGTAGAGCACGCCTTCCGCCCAGGGATAGACCTGGACGGCATATATATATCCCGCGCTCGACGGCTCGCGCAGTGCCGCCCGGTTGGCGGCAGTGACGCGCGCGGTCGGTGACGCGGGTTCGCGGCTCTGCGCAGCGGCGGGCATGGCAAGCGCCATCGCGCTCGCCGCCAGGATGAGGGCACGGATCATTGGTCGGTCCTTTCGGGGGATGGTGCGGCTGCGGGTTGAGCAAGGGTCGGATCGAGCGGCGAGCCCAGCGGAATGTCGGCGGGCGGCGCGACCGGGAGTGATTGTGCGGGATCGGGCACGGCCGATGGTTGCGGCGAAGGTGGCCGGTCCTGCGGCGTTTCCAGTTCGCGGCTCCAGTCGATCGCGTCAACATAGAGACCGAGCGGGTTTTTTCGGAGCACATCGGCCGAGCGCGGCGGCTTGATCTTCACCGTGAGCATCGCCGTCCAGCGTGACGTGCTGGCGAGGCTTCCCCGCTCATATTGCTGCTCGGTCCATTTGACCTGGAAGCTCGTATCTGACGCGCGGACGATGCTCGTCACCTGCACCGAAACCGTCTTGCGCCCGACATCGGCGAACGGATTGGAGGTGCGGGCATATTCGCCGAGGAACAGTGACGCACGTTCGGTCGCGAAATCATAGGCTGATAGCCAGTTTTCACGCATCAATACCGGATCGAGCGAGCGCGCTCGAACGCCGGTGATGAACCGGCCGAGGAACCATGCGATCTGCGGATCGGTCGGCCGATAGTCCTTGGCGGCAGGCGCGACGGCCTGTGCTTGCCCGAGTGCATCGACCTCGACCACATAGGGCACGACGCGGCTTTGCATCGATTGCCAGACCAGCGCGCCCGACAGACCAGTGGTCAGGAACAGGCCGCCGAAGGCCATCAGCCGCCAGTTCTTCGCCTGTGCGCGAGCCGAGCCGATACGCTCATCCCAAAGCTGGCCCGCTCGTTGGTAGGGTGTCTCGGGTTCGGGCGTTCGCCCATAGCGCTGCAATGCGCGTCGAAATTTCATCGCTCAGTCCCTTTCCTTGATGTCTGGAGTGGCGCCAGCGCCGCCGCGGTCGCCGCCCTGGATTGCGTGGATCGCCATCTGACGGCGGTGGCGAGCATTCTGGCTGGCATGAAGCTTCTGCGCCCAGGCGGGTGTTCCTTCAGCTGCGCCTGTCGGCGCGGCTGCGGGGGCGCCGCCGCCGGCACGGGTGCTTCCTGCTTCCCATGCGGCGCGCTGCCCACGATCGGCGGCAGCGCTAACGCCGAGACCGCCGCTCATCCGGTTGGCAGCCGCGCCGCGCATGGCGGTCGCAACGCCGCCGAGGCCCGCGCCGACGCTGGTCGAGCCCGAGGTTTCCTGCCCGAGCTTGTAGGCGGTGGATGCGGCAGACCCCATCGATGTACCGGCGCGGATCGCGCCGAGACCGGCCCCCGCGAGACCGCGTGCCGCGCCGACGGCGCCAGCGCCTGCCATCGCAAGACCTCCGCCGGCAAGCGCGGTAGTGGCGATCACCGATCCGGCGCCGAGCTGCGGCGCGCCGGCGACGAGGCCGGATGCGATTCCCGGGCCGAAGATGGAGAGGCCAAAGATCGCGAGGCTCGCGAGCATCAGCGACACGGCCTGTTCGATCGACACCTCGTCGCCGGTGATCGCACTGGTGAAGTCGGCGAAATAGTTAGAGCCGATGCCGACGATGACCGCGAGCACCATGACCTTGATGCCCGAACTGACGACGTTCCCGAGCACCCGTTCGGCGAGGAACGACGTGCGGTTCCACAGCGCAAAGGGCACGAGCACGAAGCCGGCGAGCGAAGTGAGCTTGAATTCGAGGATTGTGATGAAAAGCTGGATCGCGAGGATGAAAAAGGCGGCGATGACGACGACCCAGGCGATCACCAGCACGGCGATCTCGATGAAATTGTCGAAGAAGGCGATCGGGCCAACCAACTCCTTCGCCTGCTCGAGGAGCGGCCATGCTGCCTCGAAGCCGGTCCCGGCCAGCTTGCCGGGTCGCAATAAATCGTCAGCCGTAATCGCGCTGCCCCCTGCGGTGAGGCCGAGGCCGGCGAAGCTGCGAAAGATGATATCGGACAGTGTCGAGAAGCTGTTGAGGATCAGGGCGAAGACGCCGACATAGAGGATCTTCTTGAGGAACTTGGCGATGACGTCGTCTTCGCCGCCGAGCGCCCAGAACAGCCCGGCGAGAGTGATGTCGATGCCGATCAGGATCGTGGTCAGGAAACCGACGTCACCGCCCAACAGGCCGAACCCGCTGTCGATGTAGGAGGCGAAGGCCTCCATGAACTGATCGATGACATTCAGGTCATCCATATGGGCGGGTTCCTGCTTGAAGTTGAAAGGTGTCGCGGGGACCGGCGGCCATGAGAGGGGCAAGCCCTACGGCCCCCGCGACGAGACAGGTTCGGACCGGGGGGAGCTGGGGGCGCGGTCCTCGCCTGCCTCAGCTCATTGGCGTGGCGTGTAAGCCTTGCCGTCGCCGAGGAAGCGGCGCGTTGACTCGCGTGCCTCGCGCGCGATCTGGCCCCGCTGCGCCTGCTCGACCGATTCCGCCCGGAACTGCGCCGCCATCATTTGCTGAAGCTGGAGCTGCTGCTTGGCGGTGAGCGCGAGAAGCTGGTTCGTGGCCTGCTGCGCCTGAAGCGAGCCTTCCGCGCCCTGGCTGCGCGCGACGATGTCGGCGAGCGCCTGCGTGTCGCTCCGTACGTTGTCGACGATGCGGTTCTGGACCCCCATCGTCTGGCGAAACGCGGACATTGCGGTATCGAGTTGATCGCGTGCGCGAGCCACACGCTGATCGCGGCGGAACACCTGATCGAACTCCTGCGGGTAGAGCTGGCGGAAGCGCTCGTCGAGCTGATCGATGCGGAAGTCGACGCCCTGCGCCTGGCCCATGAGCTGGTCGATCTGCTGGAGGCGCTGGCGAAGCTCCTGAAGTTGCGGGAAATCGATCCTGGTGAGGTTTTTGCCCTGGTTGATCAGCATTTGCGCTTCGTTCTGGAGGCTCTGGATCTGGTTATTGATCTGGGCGAGCGTGCGCGCGGCGGTGAGCAGGTTTTGCGAATAGTTCGATGGATCGAACACGCTGAGCTGGGCCGCGACGGGCGTCGAGGTCAACGCGATGCCGATACCGAGCGAGCCGACGGCGCCGAGCGCGAGAGCAGAGAGGCACGCATATTTGCGGATAGGGATACGGGGCACGGGAAATTACTCCTTGTCTTCTGGGGGGCGGGCGGCAGGGTGACGCCCAAGCAGGTCGGCCGCCCAATCGAGGCCGGCTTGGGAGAGAAAGGTCGCGGCGAAGTCGGCCTGGCCCTTTTCGGCCAGCACCGCGTCTATGCGCTTCTGGCTGTCGGGATCGGACGCGCCGCACAACGCCAGCGCGATCGGGCCTAGCCCAAGCTCGAACAGCCGGTTGCCGCGCGCTGATTGCAGATAATATTGCCGCTTGGGCGTCGCGCGGCTGACCAGTTCGATCTGGCGCGCGTTGAGACCGAAGCGGACGTAGGCCGTCTGGCCCTGCGGCTCGATCGCCCGATCATTGGGCAGCAAGATGCGCTGCGGACAGCTTTCGATGATGGCCGGCGCGATCGTGCTGTCGGCGATATCGGCTAGGCTCTGTGTCGCGAACACGACGCTGACGTTCTTCTTGCGCAGCACCTTCAGCCACTCACGAATGCGCGCGGCGAACAGCGGGTGGTCGAGGAACACCCAGGCTTCATCCAGTACGAGAAGCGTCGGCCGCCCGGTGAAGCGCTCTTCGAGCCGGTGGAACAGGTAGGTCAGCACGGGCGCAACGACGCCCGCCTGCCCCATCAGCGCTTCAGTCTCGAAGCACTGCACGTCGGCGATCGCTAGATCGTCTTCGGCGGCGTCGAGCAGGCGGCCGAACGGTCCTTCGAGCGTATAGGGCGTGAGCGCCGATCGCAGCGGTGCCGATTGCAGCAGCAGCGACAGGCCGGTGAGCGTGCGTTCCTCGATCGGGGCAGTCGCGAGATTGGTGAGCGCCGACCAGACGGCCTCCTTGATCTCGGGTGTGACCAGTACTTTCTCATGGGCGAGCAGCGCGCCGATCCATTCGGCCGCCCAGGCTCGTTCGTTGGAGCGATCGATGTGGCGCAGCGGCTGGAAGGCGATCGTTCGCCCGCCCTCGTCATCGGCATGACCGCTCTCGCCGCCAAGCCCGAGCGCGTGATGCGCGCCGCCCATCGCCAGCACGGCCGCGCGCGCCGAAAATCCCTTGTCGAAGACATAGACCTGGGAGTCTGGATATCGCCGGAACTGAAGCGCGAGCATTGCGAGCAGCACCGACTTTCCGGCCCCGGTGGGTCCGACGATCAGCATATGACCGACGTCGCCGACATGCGTGCTGAGACGGAACGGCGTCGAGCCGCTGGTTTCCGCATAAAGCAGCGGCGGACCGTCGAGATGCGGATTACGCGCCGGTCCTGCCCATACCGAGGACAGCGGCATGAGATGCGCGAGATTCAGGGTGTGGACGATCGGTTGCCGGACGTTCGCATAGACATGGCCCGGCAGGCTCGACAGCCACGCCTCGACCACATTCATGCCCTCGCGGATGCAGGTGAAGCCGAGCCCGTTGACGATGCGCTCGACCGCGCGGACCTTTTCCTCGACGCGGGCGCGGTCGATATCGGCAACGGTGATCGTCGTCGTCAGATAGCCGAACGCGACATGATCGCCGCCGAGCGCCTGCAAGGCCAGGTCGGCATCGACCACCTTGTTGTCGGCATCGCTGTCGAGAAGCTGGACCGGCTGGTTGTAGATGACTTCGCGCAGCAGCGCGGTGATCGACTTGCGCTTGTTGAACCACTGCCGCCGCAGGCGAGTGAGCGCTTTGGTTGCGTCGGTCTTGTCGAGCGCAATGAAGCGCGTCACCCAGCGATAGCCAAAATCCTCATGGTTGAGTCCGTCGAGGATGCCGGGACGGCTCGCGTTCGGAAATCCGAGAATGGTCAGCGTCCGCAGATGCTGGTCGCCCAGCATCGGCTCCAGCCCGCCGGTCAGCGGCGTGTCGGCCAGCAGCCCGTCCAGATAGATGGGCGTTTCGGGCACGGCGACGACATGGCGGCGCGCGGAGATCGCACCGTGGAGAAAGGTCAGCATTTCGCTGTCGCCGAGCGCGCGCACCTCGGGCATGAAGCCTCTGAACAGGTCAAGCGCGCGATCCGTCTCGGCGATGAAGCCGGCAAGCGCTTGTCGCCAGTCGCGGCCCTTCGCGTCGTCGCTGCGCTCGACCAGCGCTCGGCCCGCCGTGTCCGCCTGATCGGGCGGAGGCAGGAAGGTGAGCGTCAGATAATAGCGGCTCTCGAAATGCGCGCCCGCGCTTTCGAACGCCGCGCGCCGTTCCTCATCGACCAGCCACGACGCCGCATCGGGAAAGCTGCTGTCGGGATAACCCAGCGCTTCGCGCCGCTCGGCCTCGAAATGGAGTGCCCAGCCCGAGCCGAAGCGCTTCAGGACATTGTTCGCCCGCGCGCAGGCGGCGACAAGCTCGGCTTCGGTGGCGGATTCTAGATCGGGGCCGCGGAACCTGAGGACGCGCGAAAAGCTGCCGTCCTTGTTGAGCACCACGCCGGGCGCGACAAGCGCCGCCCATGGAAGGTGATCGGCGAGCCGGGCGGCCTTCTGACGGTATTCGCGCAGATTCAGCATGACAGATGCCCCTTCTGGCGAAGGTGGCGAACCAGGACCGGGGCGAAGTCGGGATCGCGTTTGGCGGCGAACACCGCGAGGGTGTGCCCGAACGCCCACATGGCCAGCCCGGCGATCCACTGCTGGAGACCGAGCCCGAGCGCGGCCGCGATCGTACCATTGACGATCGCGATCGCCCTCGGCGCCCCGCCGAGCAGGATCGGCTCGGCGAGCGCGCGGTGCATCGGCGCCTCGAAACCCTCGATATGACTGCCGGAGGCGATCACGAGATGAGCGCTCCACCGCCGAAGCTGAAGAAGCTGAGGAAGAAGCTCGACGCCGCGAACGCAATCGACAGGCCGAAGATGATCTGGATGAGGCGGCGGAACCCGCCTGCTGTCTCGCCGAACGCCAGCGTCAAACCGGTGACGATGATGATGATCACCGCGACGATCTTGGCGACCGGACCCTGGACCGACTCCAGCACCTGCTGGAGCGGTTCCTCCCACGGCATGCCCGAGCCGGCGGCCTGCGCGGTGGCGGCGAGCGCAAGCCCGAGGCCGATGGCGGCTCCGGTGAGGAAGATGCTCCGACGATCAGGAATACGGGCAGGAATACGGGACAAGCGCATGGTCATTCTCCTTGGGGTTCGAGGGCGTGGTCGGGAGTAAGGTCGAGGACGGCGTAGCCGCCGTCGGGATCGAGGCCGGCGACGCGCGCGATCGTGTCGACGCGGCGCGCGAGGCCGCGCCCGGCGATGAACACGATCATGTCGATGGATTCGGCGATCAGCCGGCGCGGAACGGTGACGACGCTTTCCTGCACGAGCTGCTCGAGCCGGTAGAGGGCCGACACTGCCGAATTGGCGTGGACGGTTGCGATGCCGCCCGGATGCCCGGTGTTCCAGGCTTTGAGCATGTCGAGCGCTTCGCGCCCGCGCACCTCGCCAACGACGATGCGATCGGGGCGGAGCCGCAATGTCGAGCGGACAAGATCAGCCATCGTGACGCCGCCGGCTCCGGCAGTGCCGATCGTACGCGTGCGCAGCCCCACCACGTCGGGCGCGGCGCATTGCAACTCACGCGTGTCTTCAATGATGATGACGCGTTCATCGAGGTGCGCCATCTCGGCGAGCAGCGCGTTGGCAAGCGTCGTCTTGCCCGAACTGGTGCCGCCCGCGACCAGGATGTTCTTGCGCTCGACCACGGCCATCGACAGCAGTCGCGCCGTGTCGGCGAGCATGATGCCGTCCCGCACATAGTCGAGCAAAGTGTAGATGCGCGCCGCGGGCTTGCGGATCGAGAAGCATGGCGCGAGGCTGACCGGCGGCAGGATACCCTCGAACCGCTCGCCCGCGCCTTCGCCGTGCGGCGGCAGCTCGGCCGAAACGATCGGCGCATTGCCATGAACCTCGGTGCGCGCGTGGGATGCTACCAGACGAATGATCCGCTCGACTTGCGCGGGCTCATATTTGGTGCCGGTATCGATCCGGCCTTCGCCAAGTCGATCGAGGCGCAACACGCCGTCCGGGTTGACCATGATCTCGATGACCATCGGATCGGCCAGCGCCGCCGCGATAGTCGTCCCCATCGCGGTGCGCAGCATCGCGCGCCGACGCCCTGCGGAATTATCGGAGCCGAAAAGCGTGTCGCTCATCGCCCACCTCCATTGTCTTTCGCGGAGGCAGCAAGCGTGCGCTGGCCGCTGGCGAGCGCTTCGCCGACGCGGGCAATGAACGCCTCGAAGCGGTCTCGGCCGATCGCACGCGCCGCTTCGTCGGCTTCGGCCAAAGGGGCCTGCACCATCAGTTCATAGCGGATGAACAGCGCCAGGCTCTCGAGCAGCACATGCCCGTCACGCTCGACACGCCCCAGCGCGAGCGACATGCGATCGAGCCGCTGGCTGAACTTGTTCTCCAGCCCGCTCGCCGCCTGCCGGTTGAGCCAGGCGGTGAGCGCGTCGGTGAGGATCGCCGATTTGGACGCGCCGGGCTGGCTCGCCAGCGCCTCGAAGCGGTGGCTCAGATCTTCGGGCAGGAAGAGCTGGTAGCGGACGCGGTTGGGTTTGATCGCCGCCATCGTCAGAAGCTCGGCAGTGTGTCGCTGTCGCGACCCTGGTTGATGGTATGGGCGCGGATCAGCGTGCCGGTGGTGCCGGCGCGGTCCATCGCGTGCTTTTCGGCGACGGGATCGGTGTCGTCGCGGTCGAGGCCGAGAAGATCGAGCTGCCTGGGCGGTTCGGGCTTTTTGGTCTGTTCCTCGCCGAGTCCGGGATGGCGCTGCTGTTGCAAGCCGCCGTCCTCATCGGCTTTCGCGTCGTCGTCGGCCTTGCCAAGCCGGCTGTCAGGCGCGCGGACCAGCCCGCTCCAATCGTCGGGGCGGCCCTGCGGGCGATCGGGATAGTCTCCGGGCGCGAGCTGGGGCGGCGGCGCGATCCGCTCGCGGAAATTGCGATCCTCGTAATAGCGCAGCTTCTTCGCGCGGATCGGCGCCATGCCGGAAACGAGCACCAGTTCGTCCTTGGGCGGGAGCTGCATCACCTCGCCGGTGGTCAGGAGCGGCCGCGCCGTCTCCTGCCGGCTGACCATGACATGGGCCAACCACAGCGCGAGCCTGTGGCCGGCGTAGTTGCGCATCGCGCGCTGCTCGGTGGCGATGCCGAGCGCGTCCGAGATCCGCCGCGCCGTGCGTTCGTCATTGGTCGCGAAGGCAATACGGACATGGCAGTTATCGAGAATGGAGTTGTGCTCGCCATATGCCTTCTCGATTTGATTGAGCGACTGCGCGATCAGGAAGGCGCGAACCCCATAGCCTGCAAGAAACGCAAGGCTGGTCTCGAAGAAGTCGAGGCGCCCCAATGCCGGAAACTCGTCCAGCATCATCAGGAGCTTGTGCTTGCCCGCCTTGGCAGGATCGGCATCCAGCTTCTCGGTAAGGCGGCGACCAATCTGGTTGAGCACCAAGCGTACCAGCGGCTTGGTTCGGCTGATGTCCGATGGCGGAATGACGAGGTAGAGCGAGACGGGGTGGCCCGCCTCGACGAGATCCGCGATCCGCCAGTCGCAGCGCGACGTGACCTCGGCGACGGTCGGGTCGCGATAGAGGCCGAGAAATGACATGGCGGTGGAGAGGACGCCGCTGCGCTCGTTCTCGGACTTGTTGAGCACCTCGCGCGCCGCCGACGCCACGACCGGATGCACGATCGGCGCATCCTTCGTGCCGAGATGATTGGTGGTCATCATCCGCCGGAGCGTGGTGACGAACGGCTGCTGGGGGTCCGACAGGAATGTGGCTACCCGCGCGAGCGTCTTTTCCGGCTCGGCATAAAGAACGTGGAGGATCGCGCCGACCAGCAGGCTGTGGCTGGTTTTCTCCCAATGGTTGCGCCGTTCGAGCGCGCCTTCGGGATCGACCAGGATGTCGGCGATGTTCTGGACGTCGCGGACCTCATGCTCGCCGCGCCGGACTTCGAGCAGCGGGTTGTATTTGGCGGAAGCGGGATCGGTCGGGTTGAACAGCAGGACGTGGGAGAAGCGCGCGCGCCAACCGGCGGTGAGCTGCCAGTTTTCACCCTTGATGTCGTGAACGACGGTGCTGCCGGTCCAGCCGAGCAACGTCGGTATGACCAGCCCGACGCCCTTGCCCGAACGGGTCGGCGCGAACGCCATGATATGTTCGGGGCCGTTATGGCGCAGATAACGGCCACGCGAGCGGCCCAGGAACACGCCGGCGTCACCATGAAGGCCTGCCCGCTCGATCTCGTTCGGCTTGGCCCAGCGCGCGGAACCATAAGTGGTGACCTGGCGCGACTGCCGCGCGCGCCAGAGCGAGCCTGCGATCGCCGCGCCGCAGCCGATGAAACCGCTCGCGCCGGCGAGCGCGCCGGCCTTGTCGAAAACATGCGGCGCATAGGCATCGTAGTGATACCACCAGGGGAAGAGCGCCCAGGGACGATAGACCGGCGTGCTTCCAGCCATGAACCAGGCCGGACCAAGTTCGGGCTGGTAGGCGAGCATCGCCGCCGCCCATTGGGTCGCCGCCCAGAGGCCCGCGATCACGATTGCGAACACGACAAGGATCTGGCCGATGAGCAATTTGGTCGGGGTCACGTTGAAGCTCCCGCCCATACCGCCGGATGCGGTCGGGGCGCGGCTTCAAGACTCGGCTATGGGCCGCCCGAAATGAACGGAGCCGCTGGGGGCTGGTGGGTGACCGAAGGAGATCACTCGTCGGCGACTGACTCAATATTCCAGCTCTGTTCTTTTGATCGAGCTATGACCCGAGTTGATGATTCTGCCCTGCCGTTGTCCCTCGAGGTGGCACTGACCACCACACCGCACCGCCGATGACCCGCTACACCCTGCAAAAATCCGAGCTGCAAATTCGGGCTTGCGTGTCGGATTATCAGACATTATATCGCATTTAATGTAGTGAAATCGTGCGAGGCATGCATGGCGACAATCGCTCCTCCGAAGCCCGCGGCAACCGCGTTTCCCAAAGCCGACGCCATTAGGGCGTTGGTCGACGAACTGCTGCAAGTGGCCAGGGCTGAGGCACAGGTGCGCGGAATTGCCCTACCTCCGGAAAACCCGAAGATCATCCAGGCGCCCGTGCCACTCGACTCCTTGTCCGTGGTCGACACGCTTTGCGCGGTGGAGCAGGTCCTCGACATCGAGCTTCGCGACAGCATCGTCCGCACCGGCGGCTACAATTCGATCGAGAAGGCGATTGACGACCTCCTCCCTAAGATCGAACGCGTCTGGGTTAAGAAGAAAGGGTCGAAGCCATGACCAATCTCGCACTCCGCCAGGAAGGCGACGAGCAGGAGCGGCGGCGCTTGGGCGACCGTCTGCGCGAAGCACGGAAATATCTCGGCCTCAAGCAGGAAGAAGTTGCTGCCTATCTCAAGATTCCCCGGACCGCGCTTACCGATATCGAGAATGGCCAGCGCCGCGTTGAAGCGATCGAACTGACGCGGCTTGCCCGTCTTTACCGCCAGTCGGTGGCCTATTTTACCGGCGAAGACGAGGCCTCCGCGAGCCTTCCCGCCGATGTCGCCCATCTGGCGCGACGCGTTGCGGCCTTGTCGACTGAGGACCGGGCCGAGCTGAGCCGGTTTGCCGAATATCTCCGCTCGCGGTCTGGCGGCGAACGGAGCTGATCGATGGCGTCGGATTATGCGAGCGCGGTTCGCGCTGGTACGATGGCAGCGGGCCGCCTGCATCGCGAACTCGATACGCGCGCACTGATCGAGACCCAAGGCGGCAGCGTCGATGTCTTCGGCGCGATCCATGCCGTGGGTCTACCCTTGCTGCTTCGTCCCCTGAAAGGCCTGCTCGGCGCCTATCTCAGCGCACCTGCTCCTGGCGTTCTCGTCACGACGGAACGACCGATGAGCATCCAGCGCTTCACGGCCGCGCACGAACTCGGGCATTTTTCGATGCGACACGAGCCGAGCCTCGACGATGAGAGCATCCTGCGCCGGATGCCGATGTCGCCCGAACCGGGAAACAACTTCGAGGAAACCGAAGCCGACGCCTTTGCGATCGCCTTCATGATGCCGAAATGGCTGATGCTCGCGCACAGCGCGCGACAAGGATGGCAGATCGATCATTTCCGGCGCCCCAATGTCGTCTATCAGCTCTCGCTGCGGATCGGCGCCAGCTATGAGGCGACGTGCCGCACCCTGGTTCGCTACAATCTGATTTCGCCATCGGTGATGACCGACCTGCTCCGGACGCAGCCGCGCAGCCTGAAGGTCGATCTCCTCAAGGACTATCGGCCCGACAACTATCGCGGCGACGTCTGGCTGCTGACCGAGCGCGATGCCGGCTCGCGGATCGATGGCAGTCGCAATGATCTTTTCGTGCTGCGGCTCGAAGAACATAGCGGCGGTGGGTATCTCTGGGATCTCGACCAACTGATCGCCAGCGGCTTCGCCGTCGTTCGCGACGAGCGTGAGGCAATCGACGGCGATGGCATCGGTGGTCCCGTTGTCCGCCGTGTCACCGCGGCGCCCGATGCGCCGCGGCGCGGCCGCATGTCGCTCGACGAGCGGCGGCCGTGGCAGCCTGCGCCGGCCCTCACCAGCCTGACGCTCGATTTCGACCTCACCGGCCCGGAACAGACGGGCCTGTCGCGCGCCGAACGGCGGCACCTGCTCGAGGCCGCCTGACGCCCCATGATCGATATCGTCCGTGACCTTCGGCCGCTGTTCGGACCTGCGCGCGATCAAGGCGCGCGGCCGACATGCCTCGCATTCGCCGCGAGCGACACCCACGCCGGGCTTCGCGACGGCTGGGCACCGCTGTCGTGTGAATTCGCCTTTCATGCCGCGCAGAAACGGGCGGGCAGACCGCCGACGAGCGGCGCACTGCTATCCACAATGCTGGACGCGCTACGGCTCGATGGCCAACCCGACGAGAAAGGCTGGCCGTATCTGGCTGCGGTTCCAGCCGATCATCGACTGTGGACGCCGCCGGCGACCGTTGGCCCGCTCTATGGCCGCAACGGACAGAGGGATGGAACCGACCTGTCATCCATCCTTGCCGCGCTGGACCGTGACACGCCGGTGCTCATGCTGACGATGCTGTCACGGTCTTTCTTCCAGCCGCGCGGTGATGGCGTCGTCGATCCGGCGAACGACGAACTCCCCGAGCCAGCGCAACGGCACGCGGTCGTCGCGGTCGGGCATGGAACCGTGGACGGCATCCCGGCCATTCTCATCCGCAACAGCTGGGGACCAGGTTGGGGCTTGGAAGGCCACGCCTGGCTTACTGAGCGCTTTCTAGCGCCGCGCCTTTTCGCCACGGCAAATTTGACGGAGGAAGTCGATGTATCTTCCCATACCGCCGCAGCCTGACTGCGTTGCTGGCTGGCGCGAGGCGGTCCGGCTCGTCGACCTCGCCACCGGACACCAGGCGCAGAATGTCGTCATCTCCGTGGCCGAGCCGACTGCGCGCGCAACACTCGCCGATCCCGTCGTGGCGGAAGTCGATGCCTTCCTTTCGGGCCATGGCAAGAAGCCCATCGAGACGGTCGCCAACACGATTTTTCCGGCAGCGCTGTACAGGCGCTACGGCGCGCCGCAATTCTTCGACCGGTTTCGCGACAACGTGCTGCCGAAGGTCCGGAGGTCGGGCGCTTGGTCGGGCTATTATTTCGAACGGATGATGGAATTGCCCCGCGCCGACGGCCAGCCAATCAATCAAATCTGGGGCATCGTCGAGCGCCTGCGCAACCCGAACGTCCGAGCGCTCAACAAATTCGAACTGCTGATCTTCGACCCCGCCCGCGACGTGAATGACTCGCCCTACGGCGGTCAGTGCCTGAGCTTTGCCAGTCTCAAGCTGATCGGCAAGGGCGACGATCGTCGCCTCGGCATGACCGCGCTCTACCGCAATCACTACTATATCGAAAAACTGCTCGGCAATCTGATCGGCCTCGGCCGTCTGCTCGAATTCATCGCCAAGGAAGGCGGGGTCGCGCTGGGTCCGCTCACGATCGTCTCGACCAACGCCACGGTCGACACCGCCAACTGGAACCGCGGCGATCTTAAGCAACTCTTTGAGCGCTGCGATCAGGCGAGCGCACATCTCCTTGCTGCGGCGTGAGGCGCGCCCAACGGCAGTTCTAGCGGCTCATCGTTGTCATCCGCGACACCGTACAGGCTGAACATGCCCTCGATGAACTCGCGCTGCCCGCCGTAGCTCGGATGGCGGACCGCGGTGGTCGGAATGTCGAGACCGTCCAGCGCCAGGTGAGCATCGCGCCCGATCGCGACGATCTGGCGGGGCCGGATCATTGACACGAGGGCTTGCAATATCGGCCAGGTCGCCTCGCGCTCGCTTCGCGTGTGGCATCGGTTCGACATCGGATCATCCGCTTCATGGGGATGGAACGGGAAAACGTTCCAGAGCATGACAGGCTGACCGATCCGCTCTAGCACACGCCAGACGATCGCCGCGGTGCGCTCCGCCACGGCGGGTCCCTGCGTCGCACGTTCGAATGCGATGCCGCCCATCAGCGTACCGGCATGTCCGAGGTGAATTTCGTCGGTCAGCGGTACGCCCGTACGCCGCCCCCCGCGATAGCCGAGATCACGCGCGATCCAGATCGTTTCGACGCGATGATCAAGCGCCGCGGTGAGCAGCATTTCGAGATTGTCGCGGCGCCGGGCGGCGGCGTCGCTGCGGTCATGGACCGTGCAGCGATCGCGCCAGGGATTGAACACTGAGGGAAGTTCGGTCGCCGCCAGGGTGGACACAAAGGATTTCGGGGTCATGACGGCAATTCCTTGATACGCAGGCGGCGATTGGCGAAGTCGATCAGGACGCGGCCGCGCCGATGCTCCTGAAGGAAGCGGAAAGCCGTATAGCCCTGGAGGATCGCTTCCTCCCAAAGCCACAGCGGACAGCGTTCTGATTCGTAGCCGGCGACGAACTGGCGGACATGCTTCAGCATGTCCAGCGGAAGGCCACCGCGCTTCACGTTTTCAAAGTACCGGAGTTGCTGCGCTTGTCCGAAAATCCAGGAAGTTATGCCCTCTTCGATGAGAATCGCCCGAGCACCGTCTTCGGCGTCGTCGAGTTTCGGATCGCTCTTGCGCTTGAGACGGAGCAGCGCACGCAGCACTGGCGACCAGCCAAGCACCGCGACATAAGCGTAGTGAAAGACATCGTGGAAGCGATAGTCGTCGGGTTCGAGCGCGTTGTCGGTGAGCCGGTCGCCGACATACACACCGCTTGAGCGTTGATACACGAATGTCTGCCCGCGAACGGTGCGTTCATAGACGTCGATCGCCATCCGCCGCGGCAATTGCTCTTCTGGGTCGAGCGCCGCATCGGTCGGCGCCGGATAGATGCGCTCGCGCGGCCAGCGATCGAAGATCTTGTGAAGATTCTTCACGGCGGCAGCCTCGATGGTAACACCGGATTCGTTTGCCGCCTGGATCAACCGGCGCATGACCGCGACCAGCCGGCCCGCGAGTGCTTCGCGGTCCTTCGCAAGACCGCCCGCCTGGAAATCGTTGATGAGCAGCCCAACGTCGCCTGCCAGCGCGAGCAGGCTATGCTCGAACTGCGGCATCGGTGCCTTGGCAAGCGGAATGTGCTGCGGCTGCAGCGCATGGAAACTGAGCGTTTCGTTGCCGCCCGTCTGCCATTGTCCGCCGTTTGTCGCCGCGGCGGCAGCGATGTCGCTGAGCGCCATGCGGCTGCGCCGTGCGATCGCCGCCAGATACCAAAGGACGTCACCAAGCTCTTCCGCGACGGCGTGAGCGTAACCCAGGTAGGAGGCATCGTCGCGCTGCTTTTTCTTGGCCTCACTGAGCAAGCTGCCGACTTCGCCGAAAAGGCCAAGCATCGAGAAGCCCAGTGCGCGGCCACCGCTGCGTTGATCAGTCCGCGCGGCCTGCTTCGCATAATCCGCAACAGTGAGAGCTTCGAAATCCTCGCTCATCGCCTGCCCTTCCGGCGATCCGATATCGCGTCTGCGGGGACGCTCACGCCATAGGCTTCAAGTGCCCGCAGTACGATCATCCGGATCGGCTCGCGGGAATCGAGCGACCGTTGACCGAGATCGCGTTTCGTAACGGCAGGAATCTGCACCTGAAGATGCTCGTCGCCGACATCGGTTTGCGCTGCGATATTTTTCATGAATCCATGAAAACATAATTTCATGAAAATAGGAAGCCCGAATCCTCCGGATCAGGAGACGCTCGGCCCGCTGCGCTGCCGCCCGAGTGTCCAGTTGATCCCGCCGTCGCGCATGATGCCCGAGACCGATTTGCCGACATGGCGATCGAGAACAGAGCGCCACGGCACCAGCGTGAAATCGCGCGACCGTTCGATGAGCGCATGGCGACCACTCGTCATCTCGACTGCGCGCACGAGCCTGCCTTGAACAGCCTCCCCCTCTCTGGCCTCGGCGAACGGAACGCCTAACTTGTCGGAGAGCTGGCGGGCGACACGCAGCAATTCTCGCCGCTGGAGCGCGGCGAGCATCCCTCGCCGATAGACCGTCTGCCCATCCTGTTCGTCTGCAAGCTGTTCGGTGATCAGCCATTGCCGTCGCATCGCCTGCGCTGAACGAACCTCGCGGCCGAACCCGGCATCGCGCACCGGCGCTGGGCTGGCGGCAACCAGCTCACGATCGAGCCAGGTCGCGGCCTCGGCCGCTGGCAGATTGTCGAGCGGGACGGTCGACAGCGCCTCGATGGCGACGGGCCGGTCGTGGAGTTGGCGCGCCTCGAACCGAACCACCTTGTCAAGATGATCGGGCGTGACGATCCAGCTTCCATCGGGATCGCGTTCGACATTGCGGGCGATCTTCCGCATCGCCTCCAGCCGGCGGACATGGGTTTCGGCGAAGCCTTCACTGGCGCTCGGGTCCTGCTGCAAATGCGCGTCGATCGTGTAGCGTCCGTCGTTCGCGGCGGCGACTTCGACAATCGTGCGATCGACCGGGCGAACGCCGCCCTCACGCGGCACGATCCGGACGATGGCGTTTTCGGGGGTCGGATCGACCATCTCGCCCTCGCCGATCTCGGCATAGTGCGTGCGCCCGTCGATGCCGTCGATTAGCAGATAATGGCGGTCTTCATGCTCGTCCGCCAATCCCCGCATGATAACGCGGCCGATAATCGGCGCGGCTTCCTGCGCCGTCGGATCATAGATGACGCGATCGGCCGCGGCACAGTCGAGCTTCCGCGCGGTCAGCTCGCGCTGCATGGTACGGATGATATCGCCACGCTCCCCGATCCGGCGCAGTGTGTTCGCGAGGTCGGGCTCGAGCCGCCAGGTGTCGCTGCCGATATGCGAGGCGAGTCCCATGCGCCCAAGTTTCTGCAAGCGGCCGACGCGAACCGATTGGTGAAACGGGTCGCTGTCGCTCGCGCTGACCAGGCGCATACTATCCATGTCGCGGATCAGCCGTCGGTCGATCGCGGTCAGCCGCTCCACGCCAGTATCGCTGCGAAGCCGCTCCTCGATTTCAAGGTCGGTGCGCGGCCCGAGGTCGAGGTTGGCGATCTCGATCGCGCGTTGCCTGGCCCCGTGCGAAATATATTCGCGCGCGATCAGCAGATTTTCGCCCCGGTCATTCACGCCGCGCACAACGATATGCGTGTGCGGATGGCCGGTATTGAAATGGTCGACTGCCACCCAATCCAGCCTCGTGCCGAGATCCTGCTCCATCTGCGTCATCAGCCTGCGCACAAAGGGCTTCAAGTCCGGATATTGGTCGGCGTCCTCGGCCGACACGATGAATCGAAACTGGCGGCGGTCGCCGTCGCAGCGTTCGAGGAACACCTTGCCGTCGGCGACATCCTCGTCGGCCGAATAGAGCGCGCCGGGCTCGCCCTCGCGGGTCACGCCATCGCGCTGGATATAACGCAAGTGCGCCTTCGCGCCGCCCATACCTTTCCCGCCAAGTCCAACAGGCCGTATCTTGACGATCACGCGGCGCGACCGGAACGCGCCCAATCGGTCGCGCGATCTGAGCACCCGTGCAACGCTCGCGCCACGTCCGATCCGGCTGCCGTCGAAGCGGCCACGCCTGCCGGTTTTTAGCCCTGCGCGCTTTGCCGCTTTCACGACGCGGCTCAGGTAGCGCTGCTCCTTGCCCCGGCAGCGCATCCGGCCCAGGTGCGGTTCGAACTCATCATCGCGCATAGCGGCGTCCTTCCATACCGGAATGACGCTCCCCGCCGATAAGAATGGCGCGTCCTCGCCAGAGCGCAAGGAGTCTCGCGATTGGGATCGGAAAAGCCCAGAAAACCGCCATTCCTGGCAACCCTGTCTCGCACTCAAAGGGCGAGTCTCGCAAAAGCCTTCAAAAAACGATGTGCAGACAAACACTTACAAAATCGCGAGATTTTGCCTCTATCTTGCCATCGAGCCCGACTGCCACCTGCCGCCCCAGACGCCCGCTTTGCCTTCCCGCCTTCCCGATCAAAAAAGGGGAGCGGCGCCATGCGGCACCACTCCCGCGAACCTGCCCCTTCAACAGCGCATCGCCTTATTGCCAGCCTGCCTGTTCGGCCTGACGCAGCGCCCGATTGCACCGCTTCAGCCTCTTCTCAGCGGCCCTTAATTCGGCTTCGATCTGCCGCCGTTCTCCCGCGTCATCGCACCATGAAAGCTCCGCGCGAAGCTCCTCGATCTGTTGTTCAACCGACATCTCATCCTCCTGATACAAGCGAAAGATGAGCCATCGCCCGGCGGGGAGCGGGCGGGGTCAACCACCGCGCAGCGGCCGCGAAGCGGGCGACGGGGGAGCCGATTTTCTCGTCGCCGGAGTGGAGCGAAGCGGAACGCAGGTGGCGTGAAAATTGGGGGAACCGTCGATGGTTGAGGCGGTCCGTTCGCCGCCGGATACTCGGTGCTTGCTGAGCGGATTTCTTCCTCTCTGCAGGCCCGCAAGCGCGTTCCGGTGCAGGAAAAGGCCCACGCCAAGCCCTCAAGGCATGAGGAAAGCCCCGCGCCGGGTGACCGGCGCGGGGCCGATCCGGCTCAGTCGCCGGGGTTCCAGATAACGGCGAACGCGTCGTCGTCGTCCTGCCCGGCGGCGCGGCCGAGATTGGCGTAGAGGGTGCGGCCGCCAAGTTCGGGGGCCGACATGGCGAGGCGGACATATTCGCGCTGGCTCACCTCGCCGGTGCGGATCCAGCCGCCGCCCAGTTCGACGCCGTTCGACAGCACGCGGTAGTCGGGCTGGTCCCCGGTCTTACTGCGGTTGGGGATGATGGCGATCTCGGCATTGACCGAAAGCGTCTTCAAGGCGCCCCGGAACGAACCGTCGTTCTGGCGCTGGACATGACCGATTGAGGGCATTTCTCGTCTCCTTGCACATTCGCCCGACCCGATGCCGGGCGATGGGCGGACCGAAGGGACGGCCCTTGAGCGCGCTGCGAACCGCAGGCCGAAGCGAAGCGGAGGACCGGAAGCGCGGGGCTGATTTGGAGCGAAGCGGCCGCGAGGAGCGCCGCCAAAGCGGCGCGGGGAAATCAGTTCCGCGCGATGGTTTCGCGAGGCGCGCGGCCGTCCCAGGTCATGCGCCCAAGGAGCCGGCGACGGGTTGGTGAGACACGAAAGGACGAGATGCGCGCGCGGACAGGAAGCCCAGTCCGGCGTCTTTCCGGGAAGCCATGATTGCTTTCGCGGCCACGAGGCCGCGGCTATAGCCTCACGGCGATGAACGAAGGAACGACGATTGCGGGGCAGATCGAACGGCTGATCGTGCGGCTGGACGGCGCGGCGGTGTGCGATGCCTGCGTGACTGACCGGCTCAACCTGTCGGTTACCGCACAGGCCAATGTCGTCACCTGCGCGCTCGGCGGCACGCGCGGATTCGAGCGGCAGAAGGACGAATGCACGTTATGCGGAAGCGCCCGGACGGTGATCCGCCGCACCGCCCGGTAGGTCAGGCGGCAGGGGTTTTCGGCACGCGAGCGCGCAGTGCGGCGCGATTTGGGCTAGTTGCCGTCGCCCGCGAGCGCGCGCGACAGCGCCTCGTTGGTCGCGTCGATCTCGATGCGGTCTGCGAAAATCGCGCACCAGCCGCCACCGAACTCCCCGATGCGGGGCTTGGAACAGGTCATGGCCCATTCAAAGCCGATCGGCCCCTTGGCGAGCGTTTCGGGGCAACATCGCTGGATCACCACCGCGATGGCAGCGGCATCGAAATCGTCCATGCTGGCGAAACACACGATCCGCGCGGATGGATCGTCGGGGCAGGTTTCAGCGATGAAATCGGCTCCGATGGTGGGAAATTCGGGATCGTTGAACGCCTCGCGAAACCCGCTCCACCGCGCGTTCGCATCGTCCGGCGGAAAGGCTGCGAGCAGCGCCGCGCTCGGCGGATCGGGCGCGTCGTCATTCGCTAGCGCGTAGCCAGCGTTTGCGACTTCCTCGATCAGCGCGCACTCGGCGGCGGTGCAGCGAAAGGCGAAGCTGCCCTGAATCCAGATGTCAGCCATTGCTCGCCTCCTCCCGTTCGGGCGTGATGACAAGCGGGGGCACCGCGAAGTCGGCCGCATCGAAATGCGCGATGATCGCCGCATAGCTGCCCAATCGCTCGGCGGTGCAGCGCCCCATGAGGATATAGTCGTCCTCGTCGGCAGCGTAGCTTTGCGGTTCGCCGCTGCCGGTGAACACGGTGCGTTCCGCACCCCACTGGCAGGCATAGGCGCCCGACCAGCGCGCGAAGAAAAGCCCATGCGCGATGCAGAAGGCTTCGAGTCCCTCGAACCGCCCCCAGGCGACCTCGTGCGCCATGAGCGCCAAGGGCTCGCCCTCGGGCAGATCGCCGAGCGCGAAGGGTTCGCCGTCCCATTCGGTGGACAGCCCTTCGTTCGCGATGGCCTCGGCGAAGGCGGGAAGCTGGCTGGCGGGGAGCGTCCCGCCGATGGTGATGGATGCCGAAACACGGTCGGCCATGACAAGTCTCCTGTCTGAAATCCGCGCCGCGAGGGCCGCTTGCGGCCGAGCGGCGCGGCGATTTTATGGGGGACGGAACGGGCGGCGGGTGCGCCGCCGCCCGTCCAGTTTCATGCGGCTTCGCGCTCGGGCTGTTCCTGCGGCTCGGCCTTGGCAGGGGCCGGAAGCGCAATCACCGCGCCGGGGCCGGTCGGTTCCGGCTCGCGGTCGGGGCGCGCCGCGAGCACCTTGGCATGAGCCGCGACGGTGCCGACGCCGCCGCGCGCCGTATAGGTAGCGGGCGGGAACGCCATCCATTTCGGCACCCAACCCTCGACCTTGGGCCGCCCGTTCGCACCCTCCAGATGGTCGCGGACGATGCGCTTCAAGACCTTGCCCGGTTCCTTCGCATTGGCGGCGGCGACAGGTTCGCCCGCCACCTCGGCGACGATGCGGGTCAGCACCTCCTTGTCGCGGACACACTCGAAAAAGGCGTCGTCGGCCTGCCAGTAGCGGGCCATATCGACGCCGATCTCGCCGCCGACCGCCTCGATGGCGGCGCTGCCGCTGGCGAGCGTTTCGCCCATGACGATGACGATCACGTCCATTACGGCGCGGTCGGGCACGTCGAGCAAGCGCAGGAACACGCCGACCAGTCCGAAGTCGTCGCCGTTGCCGCCTGTGACGGTCGGTTCCTCGGGCGAGAAGCCGAGAAGGTCCAATACGGCGCGGCGCTTCGCGTCGAAGTCGGTTTCCGCGCGGCAAGTTTCGACGCTTTCGCGCACATCGTCGTTGCGCGCGGTCTGCGGCTCGGGCTTGACCGTCCACAGTGGCGACCCGACGATGACATGGGCGACCATCAAGCGCAGCGCGACCTTGGGATGACGGGTCAGCGAGGCGCGGACAGCGGCATGACGGTGCAGGTTGATATAGGTCTGCATCGTGCTCGTCACTTCGGGGCGCGGCACTTTGGGGCCGGTTTCGATTGCCTCGCCGCGTTCGAGCCGCTTGGCCTCCTTGCTCGTCACATAGCCTTCGTGGACCTCGACCTCGCCGCTTTCGCGCACATCTATATACACGCGCCCGCCCTTGCGCTTGGGTGCCTTGGCGAACTCATAGCGGTAGAAATATTCGCCGGGCGGGACGATCACCACGTCGAACCATCCGGCATCCAGATAGTCCTCCTTGCGCGCGTCGATTACGGCGTTCTGCGCGGTCCAGAACGCGTCGGCATCTGCAAAATAGCGGTCTTCGCCGAACAGATCGGCGACGATCGCAAGGCCGCTCGCATCGACGTCGAACAGGGCATGTTCGACCTTGATCGACTGCCCGCCGAACAGCCATGCCTTCAATTGCTGGCCGGTCGGGCAATAGGCGTCGTCATCGTCGTAGAGCGCCAGCCATGCCTTCTGCTGCTGCTTGCTCGCCAGCGTCAGATGCCGGACGGTCGCCGCGTTGATCTTCTCCTTGCGGTAAAGATCGCGGATGCGCGGAAGCAGGTTGCCGAGCGCTAGGATACGCTTCACGCCAAGCTCGGGAATGCCGAACGTCGCGGAGATATCCGCAATGTCGCGGCCCTCCTTGACCAGCCGTGCGAAGGTTTCCCATCGCGTCACCTCGTCGGGATCGAGCCGGGTGTTCTCGAGAAGCGATGCCTCGATGGCGTCGGCGTCGTCCCCGGCGTCGAGGATGGCGACGGGAAGCGGGCCGTGGTCGATGCCCTCGACAAGCGCGATGGCGTTCGCCGTCCAGCGCCGCCGCCCGGCGACGATTTCGTGGACGCCATTATCGTTGCCCGCCTGCGGGCGCACGATCAGCGGCACGATGACACCGCGCTTGCGGATCGAGGGCAGAATGTCGCCCACGTCCGGGGGCTTGGGTCCGTGCCGCATGTTCACCTTGGACGGAACCAGCTTGCTATGGTCGATAAAGTCGAGTTTCATTGGTCTGCTCCTTCTGGAGCGCCGGTCCCGTTTGTCTTGCTGGATGGGCGGGACCGGCACTCAATGCGGCGAAACGCGCCGCGCGTCATCCGGCCCCTCGATCATCAAGAGGCGGCGGAAGCTCGTTGCCGTTCCGGCTATCGGTGATGCGGCGAAGTTCGGCTTCGGCCAGAACGATTGCACCCATGCGCCGCGCGGTATCGGACCATAGCGAAAGCGGGGCCAGCGGCTCGAAATGCTCGTCGCGCTCGATGAACAGGCCGAAGGGCAAGCGGACGCCCGCAATCTCGGTAAGCGAGAACACGCCCATTTCCGGGCATCCGAACCCCAAGTCGGCGAGGCCGAACAGCGTGTCTCCATCGTCGTAAAGCTCGGTGGCGATCCACGTCGCCGCGCCGACCGGATTGAAGAATTTGACCACCGGGAACGGGTCGAACCGTTCGTCGCGCTGCTCGTGGAGGCGGCTGGCGCGCGCATTCGCGCGCAGCGCCGAAAGGATCGCATGGGGGAGCGTAATCATGCCGCTTCCCTCCCTTCGTCCTGCGTCTCGGCGTAGCGGGCAAGCAGCCAATCGGCGGCCTTGCTCGCCTGACTGGCCGCGCGAAAGATCGCGCGATTGTCCTCGCGCAGCACGTCGAGCCATGATGCCAGATAATCGGCGTGACGAACGGTCGGCACGATGCCGAGCGCGGCGCAAAGGAAGGCCGATCCCATCTCGGCGATCAATTCTTCGCGCGCATAGTCCTTGCTGCCGAACGCATTGCGCAGATTGCGATTGAGGCGCGACGGGTGGCCGCTGGCATGACAGAGTTCGTGCAGCGCCGTCCGGTAGAAATTGATCTGTTCGTGGAAGGCCGGTTGCGGGGGCACCTGCACATAGTCGGCGCTCGGGACATAGTAGGCCTTGTCCCCACCGATGCGGAAATCGACGCCCGATGCCGCAATGACCGCTTCGGCGATCGGCACGACTTGGCGTTCGGGAAGCGGTGCGGGGTCGGTGGCAAGGCCGGGGCGCAAGCCTTCGCACTGTGCGACGTTGAACACGGTGAAGCGTTTGAGGAACGGCACCGCGCGGGCTTCGCCGCCGGTCTGGCGCGCGCGTTCCTTCTCGGCTTCGGGGGTGAAGCGGTCGGCATAGACAACCCTTGTCCCGCGCTCGCCTTTCCTGACATTGCCGCCCGCCTCCAAGGCTTGGCGGAAGGTCAGCCACGATTGCGACGGATAGCCGTTCTCGATCACTGCTCCCCACAGGATCAGGACATTGACGCCGCTGTAATTGCGGCTGGTGAGCCCGTTGCGCGGGAGGCCGGGGGCGGCGGAGAAGCCTTGACCATTGGGGCGGCCCCAAGGCTGGACCCAAGGGAAGCGGCCCGCCTCAAGTTCGGAAACAATGCGGCCCGTCACCTCGTCGTAAAGATTGGCGCGCTCCGCCGGGGGCTGGCGTTTGCTGCCCTCTGCGCGCGCGCGTTGGCTGCCGGTCTGGTGCATGGCTATCCTCCAATGCCGCCCCAAAAACCCCAGGGCCTCCCCCGGAGCGGGGGTGGGCGGCGAATTGCGACCTGCCGGGCGCGGCCAGGAGGCGGTCCGCACCCGCAGGGCCGAAATGCAATGGAGGAGCCGGACCCGAGCGCAGTCGAAGGCCGGCTTGCGGGACGCCGGGCCGGGCCCAGAAGGGAGCGCCGCCCACCCGCGCGACGAGGGGAAGGCCCAACGAAAAATGCCGCCGCGCCGGTCAGGCGCGGCGACGACAGGCCGGAGCAAGGCTCCGGCATCCCGCCAGTCCGATCGTCACCTTTGGCCGGGACGCGCGAAGCGTGGCCCGGTGGAGCTTGGCGAACGGATGTGAGCCTAGCGGAATAGAGCGGCGGTCGCGCCGCAGGCGCGAGGCGCCTGAAAACCCGGATGCGTCAGGTNGCGAAGCGTGGCCCGGTGGAGCTTGGCGAACGGATGTGAGCCTAGCGGAATAGAGCGGCGGTCGCGCCGCAGGCGCGAGGCGCCTGAAAACCCGGATGCGTCAGGTCAGACCCTGCCGTCTTGAAGCACTCTCGTCGTGGTCGCCATGCGCGCGGTGACACGAGGAGCGAGCACTCGGCCCACTGGCCCCAACAGATCAACCGTGCAGCGGGGATCCGTTCGAACCGGTGCAAGCGGTCATCGCGGGCAACAGGCTCATCATGGCGGCACCGGCGATGATGATCGCGCCGACCGCCGCGGCGATGCCGGTCGCGGTCGGCCCCGCACCGCCGAGCTGCATCAGGCTGGAGACGACACTGCCGCCGGCGATCCCGGCGGGCACAGCGAAGAGAAAAGCGACCGCCCCGCGAACTGGAACCGGCAACCGTGACGCGATGAGCATGCGTCCGATCAGCAAGGCCGCGACGCCGACGACGAGGCCGAGAAGCAGGCCGAGCAACAGCCCCAGCTCGCCACCCGCCGCCCACAGAAAGGTGGCCGCACCCAGCCCGACCGGGAGCGCGAAGACGGCGAGCCGGAACATCGCCCAGGCGAAGAGGACGATGCCGGTGGCGGAAAGGATCAGACCGAGCAGCATGACGACCAACTCCATAGCCTCGGAACATAGCAGAAACACGAATCCGCATGAAGCCCGGATCGGTGCTCACTACGGACGGCCTGGCGCAGCCGTCTCGGGCGGCCCTGCGCGTAGCACGACGAACAGCGTGGCCGCGCCGGCTTCGCTCCGGCCGGCAGGGGGCCGGTCGCCGATCGCGAAGAAGATGGCATTGGCGGTACGCGGCGTTGCACTGGCGGCCGCGACAGCCGACTGGGAATTGACGGGCACTCCGGCGACGCTCGCGAGATAGGCGCGGGTCTCGCCGGGCAGCGCGCGGCCGGTCCGCACGTGCTCGGCATAGCGTGCCGGTCCCGCATTATAGGCTGCGAACAGACCGGGATAGCCGAAGCGGTCATACATCAGGCGAAGATAGAGCGTCCCCGCCAATATGTTGTCGCGCGGGCTATGTGGATCGGACCCGAGCCCGAGCCGCGCGCGCATTTCGGACCAGGTGCCGGGCATGAGCTGCATCAGCCCCATCGCGCCGGCGTGGCTGGTGATCGGGCGACCGTCCAGCATCGTGCGTCCGCCGCTCTCGGCGCGCATGACGCGCTCGATCCATTCTACCGGCACGCCGAAACGCGCCGAGGCTGCCTCGATATAAGGCCGCCAGTGAACGACCGACTGCGCGCCAGCCGGCGCCGCCGCTAGCAGCGCCAAGGCGGTGATGGCGACCCTCAGCCCAGCCACAACAGCCGCGCCTCGCCGATGACGTCGCCGCGCGATGTCGGTCCGAAATAACGCCCGTCGAACGAATCCGGGCTGTCCATCAGGAGGAACAGCGCACCGGTTCTCAGTGTCACACATCCGCTCCACCGCGGCATCGGCCGCCCGCGGCCGTCAGCTTCGCGGCGATCAGTGACTGGGCGGCCATTTACGGAGATATCGCGACCACGGGCGCAAACGCGGTCGCCGGGCACGGCCGCGACGCGCTTCACCAAAGGGACGTTGATCGGAATGTAGCGCCGCTCGGCGGCGAGCCGGCGCCAGCGGTCGGGCACGCGGGCCAGCACCATGTCGCCAGCCGCGATGTCGTGACGGCCGCCAACGGCATAGAGGCCGATCGGCGCGCTGGCCGACACGTTCCAGACCAGCCGCGGCGTCGGGGGCAGCGCGATCGTCGCCGTCAGCGCGGCGACGCCAACACTGATCAGCACGGAGGCCCGAACCGGCAGACGGGAGGGTAACAGCCTAGCCATTTCCGCCATCCCGCATGTTCGCGCGCGACCAGGCCTCGATATCGTCGATATGGTAGCGCCAGACGGTGCCGTGTTTCCGGCAGCACGGACCGCGCCGCTCGCGGCGCATCTTCTTGAGCGTGTCCGCTGCGAGGCCGAGATGGAACGCGGCCTGCTTGGTTGTCAGGAACGGGCAATGTTCGCGTGCCCGCCGGGCGCGCTCCGCGGTCGAAGATACAGCTCCACCGTTCACAGCGGGCGGCGCCACCTCGGTCGGTGTTCGTGCGCCGCCGCCTGCTTTGTCGTTCGGATCGTGTGTCATGGATGCAGCGTCTAGTCCGACGAACCCGCGTTACCCGCCGATCAGGCCCGCACGCGCCGCTTCCTGATCCGCGACGTAGGCGTCCAACATGTCCGCCTGACCGGGAAGCAGCGCGTCGATCGCCGGGAGGCCGTCAATATCGTCGCGGTAAAGCAGCACCGATGGGCACTGGCCTTCGACATTACCGAGATTGGGGCGATGCTGGGCATAGCCGATGAGCGCGGCCAGATCGGGATCGAACGCTCGAGCGATGGCGGGCGGGTAGACGAGATACTGATTCTCGAACGTCCGCAGCCATCCGAGGCAATAGGAGGTGATGACCGCGCGGCGCACATGATCGGACTGGTTAGCGCCGGCACCATGCAGGATCGATCCGAGGAACAGCAGCGCGGAGCCGGGTGGCATTTCGGCGGCGACCGGACGTGCATCGCCCGGTTGCGATGCCGCATCGTGATGGCTGCCCGGCCAGACCAGCGTCGCGCCACTCTCCAGCGTGAACGGATCGATCGGCCAGATGACGTTGATCTGATAGTGCATCCCGGTCTTGACGCCGCCCCAGAGATCCTGGTCGCGGTGCGGCACCTGCGCGAGCGCGCCGGGATGGATTTCGATCGCCTGGGTGAGGTTGAGAACGATACGATCGCACCATTCCCCGAGCACCGTTTCGGCGATACCGCAGATGATCGGGTGCAGCACAAGGCCGGCGATATGCCGTGAACGCCGCAACAACGCGCCAAAGCGCTTGGTGCGGGCTCCGTAGAATCCGCCTTCGCAAAAGGGCGTGGCGACGAAGCGCGGTGCGAGTTCGGCTTCGAGCGCGGTGATTAGCTCGGTCGGCACGGCGTTATCGACAATGACATAACCGTCGGCGAGCAGCATCGCGGCTAGGCGGGCGGGGTCGTGCATCGCCATTCCCTTCACGCGGCTCTTGCCGCCGCATCGGGAGTGATCGCACCCGGCACATAGATGCCGTTCGACGCCAGCAGCGCAGGCGTACCGGCGCAGATCTCGATGCGGAACGCTCCAAGGAACGCGCCATCGATGCGGCGCGCGGGGCCGAGCGGCGCTGCGCGCCAGCCCATCGCCAAAACCTCCTCGCGAAAAGCAGCGGTCACGACGCCGGTTAGCATGGTGATTCCGCTGCCGAGCGCATGATCGACCATCGCCGAGATGAGCCGGTTGCGGACACGCAGGCGTCCGGGGGCGCCCAATCGTTGCGGCAGGCAAAGTCGCGTAATCTCGCGAACCTGCTCCCCCCGGGGCGCATCGCACTCGCAGAGCGACGCGAAACGATCGGCGAGCAGATGCGCGCCCTCTGTCGATAGCAGCCGCATCGACCCCTGGTGAATGCAGCCATCGTCGGTGGCGATCAGATAGACCGCCTTGTCGCCGTCATAGCTGTCGATTTCATAGCGGCCGCCGACGACCGGAACATCCCAGCCCAGCAGATCGACGAACAGGGTCTTGCGGTCCTCGAACATCGAGGCGGCGCGCGCATCGGTAAGCGAGCACCCTTGGACAATATGGATCATAGCAGTAGCTCCCGTTCAACGTGAACGGTCGCAAAAGGAGCAGAGATGCGGAGTTCAAACAGTCGTCAATATTGAGGATGCGGCGATCCTACTCAGAAGCGCGGGACGATCTCCTCGATGCAGACGATCCCGCAGGCGAGCGCGATCGCCGGGAGCTGCGCGCGGGAATAGATGCCGAAATGCTCGCGCAGGTCGCGCATGTAGGTGCGCACGGTCGTTGGCGCGATGTGCATCATGATCCCGATCTCGACGTCGCTCTTGCCCATCGCCGCCAAGCGAAAGCATTCGAGCCGCTTTGGGCTGAGATGGGGCAATTCCAGGCGGCGCGCCGGAAAGCCGTGCAAGCGCCGCGCCTCGGTAAAAGCCTCGCTCGCCATCAGCGTCGCGATCCGGCAGATATGCGATGGCGGCAATTGCCCGTCGCGCGTTGCGAACGTACAGCATCCGGGCGGCTCGCCGGCGACGCCAATCGGAACGGTGAGGCCGTTGCGCAGGCCATGACGCGCGGCTTCGCGCACGATGCGCGCCTGCCGCCGCGTGAAGCCGCCCAGCAGTCGCTCCATTTCGTGCCAGCCGAACGCCCGGCTTGTCGAGCGCGCCGCGAGCAAGGCGGGATCGTCGCGGTAATAGCCTTCGGCGACGAAAACGTCGCCCCAGCTCTGGAAATTGTCCATGCGGAAATATCGCCCACCGGGCTGAAAGAAGGCCATGCTCTGGACGATCGCGAGCCATGGGAGGCCGAGCTGGCGTGCGGCGGCCTCGCTGCAACTGAACAGCTCGCGATCACTGTTCGCGCGCCTGGCCTGCTTAATATAGGCATCGAGGTCGCGAAACGGCACCGAGGGGCACTCCTTTCGACGCGCGCGTTGCGGGCGCGTCTATCGGGCGCGTGGTTCCAGCCCACGCGCGTGCAGCCCCCGATGATTTACTTGGTCTTGCTCGGCCGCCCCGTCGGCTTGTGCGGATGGCGCCGGAGCGTCACCGCCGGGCGCGCCAGTATCGCGCCGATTTCCAGTTCGTCGTCCGAAACGATCGAGATCGATATCCGGCCGGACAAGAGATAGACGGCATTAACGCCGAGTGCCTTCGCGAGCCGCTCCATTGCTTTCAGCGTCGGGCTCGACCGGCCATTTTCGATCGCACTCAGATAAGAGCTGCTCGTGCCCGCATCATGGGCGAGCGCTTCTTGCGTGATGCGCATCGCAAGCCGCAATTTCCTGAGATTCAAACTGAAGGACTTCGACGCATCCATAAGGGCGTAAGTTCACGCCCTGCGACCATTACTCCACACTGGATACAGGTTGGAGTTATTATCTATATTATTACGTTTTTACAAATATTTAAATGAGATTCCCGAACAACGCGCACTCAACTCTGATGCGGATTCTCAGGCGCGCCAAAAGACCGCATTCGGACGGTCGAATCGGTCGATGACCGAAGCCCTCACGCCAGGACATTGGCCGTGGACGCCGCAGTGGAAATCCCATCGGCGTCGTCACATCCGGGGCGAGCATTGATTTCAAGCGCCGAGCGAATCACGATGCGAACAACGTCCCGTGGACACGTCCGCAATCGCCGTTCCGGCGTGGCGTACAGGAATCATCGGATAGTTTGACGTGCCTGTGTGTCGTTGTCTCCTTTGATTTGAATGCAGCGCAGCGAAGCGGAGCGTCGCATTGGTTCATAGTTATGAAATCACCGTTCGTGTCGGGCCGCTGGCCGCCCACCATGCCAACCGACTACTCGCAACAGTCGGTTCTGGCGGTAATCCCGCAGCGGTCCGGTTTGCTCCAGCCCCGCCGAATTGTACTCGGATCTTCATGATGCAGCGGGATCGGTCCGGGGATCGGTAGTGACGAGCCCGAAAAACGTGGCGCCGGCATTGCCTGGAGGATATTGTCGATCTCCCGATAGACGCCTCGCGCTGCCATATGAGGATGGCGCGCCGCTTCGTCCGGATCAAGCACGGGGGCAAAGCAGGCATCGCTGCCTTCCAGCAGTGTGCGCCATTCTTCCCGTGTCCGCATGGCGAATATCTCGCTAAAACGCTGCTTGAGCTCGGGCCAGGCATCACGATCATAGCCGTCGTCAAAACTGCTATCGCCGGCCAACCCCAGCTTTTTGCAAAGCAGCGCATAGAACTTGGGCTCGAGTGATCCGACTGAGATGAAATTCCCGTCGGCGCACCGATAGGTCGAGTACCAGTGAGGGCCGTCAAGGATGCTGCAGCCGCGTATGCTGGCAACCTGGCCGGCGGCCTTCAGGCTCAGGAGCAAGTTCATCATGTGAGCGCTCCCATCGACGATCGCGGCGTCAACCACTTGCCCATTCCCGGTATCCCGCGCGTGCATTGCCGCTGCGAGGACGCCGATGGCCAAATAGAGCGCTCCACCCCCAATATCGCCTACCAGGCTTGGCGGCGCCATTGGCGGTTCACCGGGATGCCCAGCATACCAAAGGGCTCCTGACAGCGCGATATAGTTGATGTCATGGCCGGCCGCTTGGGCGAGAGGTCCCTGCTGCCCCCAACCCGTCATGCGACCGAATACAAGGCGGGGGTTACGCGCTAGGCAAACCTCGGGACCAAGGCCGAGCCTCTCCATCACCCCAGGCCGCATGCCTTCGATCAGTACATCGCCCCTTTGGACGAGATCCAGGACATGCGCGACGCCTTCGGGGGACTTCAGATCCAAGGCAATTACACGTTTCCCGCGGTTCACAATGGCGCCGCTGCCAAGATCGATATTTTCGGAGTTAGGGCTTACGCGTTCAATGACGACGACATCGGCGCCAAGGTCGGCCAACAGCATTCCGCAAAACGGCGCCGGGCCGATGCCCGCAATTTCGAGTATTTTGAGGCCTGCAAGCGGACCAGTTTTCGTCATTCAGGCATACCTGCGTCTGAGACCTTGGCGCTTTGATCCAGGCCGTTTCGCCGCTCCAGATTTCGAGACGGGTTGCAGTCGTGCTGGGCGGCAGTGTCGAAAGTAAGATTGGCAAAATGACCTTGATTCGCCTAATTCATTCTCTGGAGCAATTATTCCTGTGGGGCATGTCCATGCTCGATTCTCGCCTCAAGCATGCCGTCGCGGTTGGTCAGCTTCGTTCCTTCTCCAGGGCAGCGGATGCGGTTGGTGTCACGCAGTCGGCGGTGACCAAGAGTGTCGCTGAACTCGAACGGCATCTTGGCTATTCCCTTTTCCATCGGACCTCACGGGGCGCGATGCCGACAGAGGAGGGACGCGAATTTATTGATCGCGCAGCGCGCTTGCTTGCCGACGCAGCTGAACTACTCGGAGATACAGCCCGCCGCGCCGACGCCTATGCGGGCCCGCTTCGAATCGGACTGTTCCCAGGGTCAATCGACTGGTTGCTCACCCAACCTCTGGTTTCTTTGCTGCGGCGCCATCCGGCAGTGCGCGTCGAAGTCGTTTCGGGCAACAGCGAAAGGGGCGTGCGACTCCTGTCGCGCGGCGATATCGATGTCGCCTTTGGACTTGAAGCGGCCTTTGCACGCTGGCCGGAATTCAAGTGCGAGCGGGTCGCCTCGATCGAAATACTGCCTTTTGTGCGGAACAATCATCCCATTCTGGGGATAAACCCGACCAGCAAGGAGCCGCTGGTCCAGTTCGAATTCGTAGTGCCCTCATCTTCCGAACCCTACACATCGATCATTCAGCAGATGTACGAAAAAAGCGGTAAGCGTCCCGCTGACTGGATCCACATGACAGACTATTTTCAATTGGTTCGACGGATCGTTGCCACATCCGATGCTATCGGGATGGTTGCAAAACAGTTCACCGAGAACTCATGGTTTCGCGCCAATTTCGTGGCCTTGGAGGGAATCGGTTTATTCGATCCATTGACGCTTTGTTATGCTGTGCGTAGCCGCTGGCAGGTAAAACCGGCTGGCCGTGCGCTCGTCAGCCTTGTTCGTCAGGCATGGCGCACCGCATCATCGGATTAACGGCAAGGGGGCGGGGTGCGATCGGAAATCCGCTGCATCCGTCGCGATCAGCTAGAGCATTTCGCGCAGAAGTGGGAACCGGCTTTCCGGCAGGAAATGCTCTAGCAAATTGATCTTGGGCATTTTCCGAGTTGGCGGGTGATTCCACTCGCCTCGAAAATGGCCTAGAAGCTAATCGCCACTTCTCCGCCGATGACGCGCCCCCTGTTTAGCGGTGAAAGGCTTGCACCCGTGCCCCCGAAGGCCGCCGGCAAAGGTGTATCGCCGCCAATCGTCACCTCATTCAGGAGGTTTCGGCCATAGATGGAGAAGCGCCAGTGCTTGTTGTCGGTCGCCAATGTGAGGCTCGCATCGAGCATATCGGCGCCCTGAAGGAAGCCGACGTTGTTGTCGGTGAATGCCGCCTTGTCGCGATGCGTGAAGCTGACACGCGCCGTTGCTGTCCCCAATTCGCCAAGCTGCTGATCATAAGTCAGCCCCACGCCATAGGTCCATGGCGACAGCCTTGGCAATTTGAGCGCACGATCCACATCGTTGATGACGCCATCACCGCTGAGGTCGAACTGGACGTTGCGATACTGGCCATTCACGTAGCCGAGCTGACCCGAAATCACGAGGTTGGACAAAAGAAAAAACTGCCCCTCGGCCTCGACGCCTTTGATTGTGGCGTCGGCGGTGTTCCGTATGACCTGGCTGACGCCAAGCGGTCCGGGCAGGTTGATCTCGCGCTGCAGGTCCTTCATGCGATTGTAGAAGGCCGCCAGGTTGATCCGGTGGCGCCCGAATTGCTTCTTGGCGCCGAGTTCGAAACTGTCCTGGGTCTCTTGATTGAATGGCCCCGGCGGCACAGCGGGATCGGTGTTGCGCAAATTATATCCGCCGCTGCGGAACCCGCGCGTGTAAAGGCCATAAATCTGCGTGTCGTCATCCGGCTTCCACTGAAGGCCGATTTTCGGCGTAAACCCTCGCCATTTTGCCGCGTCGGCGAAATTGGTTGCACAGATCAGCGTGTCTAGATTGCAACCATTTGCGCGTAAGGCCGAGACCCGAACGGCTTTGCGTTCCCAACTATACCGCGCGCCGAGATTCAAGGTCAGCGTATCGGTGAAATGCCAGTCGGTCGAAGCAAAAATGCCCCATGTTGTCTGGTCTTGCGTACCCCCACCGGAAACGATCCGAGCACCGCCCAAAAGATTCCGCAGCTCGGCGTAACGAAGATCCTGGGAAAAATAGTATAGACCGGTTGTCAATTCGACGTCACCGAACCTTCCGGCATAACGAAGTTCGTCGCTGAGTTGATCCTGGTCGATTTCGAAAAAGGCATGAAAGAAGGACTGTGGTGTTCCATCGATATCAGCGCCCGCGGAGGATCGGAATTTCCGATAGCCAGCGATGTTGGTGAAGACGCCTTCGCCCAGACCGACATCGATGTTGGTTTCCACGATCGCCTGGTCCCATTTGGCATCATAGAAACCTGGGAAATTGATCGAAAACCTGAAGCTGTCGCGGGGAAACAGCGCGTGACTCTGGACAGGGGCTCCATCGCTTTCGACATCGCCATGCTCATAGCGGAGATCCATTCGGAAGCGGTCGCCACCCTTGAGCGAAAGTGCCGGGCGAATGATAAGGTCATGTGATTTACCGAAGCTGCGATTGTCGAAGCGGTTGCGAAACCAGCCATTGTCGTCGCTGTAGTAGACGGCCAATTTGGCAGCCAAAACGTCATCGACGATAGGTCCGGTAACCGTGCCGCTTACGGTCTTTTTCAGTCCCGTTTCAATGGATAGCTTGGCTTTGGCTCCAAAATCGAAGCTGGGCCGCGTGGTCCGCACAACCACGGCACCGCCGGTAACGTTGCGACCGAAAAGCAAGCCTTGCGGTCAACGCAGAACTTCGATCCCCTCAAGGTCGAAGTTGTCCAGCACGACACCAGCGTTGATGCCGAGGTAAATACCGTCAGTGAAAACGCCTACGGTGGGGTCGATCGATGGGATCGTGCTGTTGATGCCGAGGCCCCGGATAGTGAAATTGGCATAGCCCGGTGCCGTACCCACATCCTCGAGCTGGACGTTGGGAACGTCGTAGCTCAGACTTTGAAGATTCTGGACGAACTTGGCATCCAGCTGCGCTTCACCAAAAGCCGTGACCGCCATCGGTACTTTCTGCACGCTTTCGCCATAGCCCTTTTTGGTGGCGGTAACGACAATGTCCTCAGCCAGCGCTTCCGTGGCGCTCCCGGTTTGGTCGTTCGCCTGGGGCGTTGCTTCCTGGGCAAATGCTGTTCCCGAGCACAACAACGCGGCAGAAGCCAATAGACATCCTCTCATGGCTGATCCTCTCTTCCCAGGAGATATTGTGTAGTTCATGCCGTTTGGCGGCATTTGAGGGCCGTCGTCCAATTCAATTCGCTGCAGAACTATTCCTGCTGCTCATCGATATCTGGCGGCAGCACGACGCCATCGGCAGCCCGACGGCCGCTCAAAAATATCATGGTAATTCATCGGGTTGATTACGCTCTCAGCGCCCGTTCTACCGCCTCAAGGCTGTCATTCAGCCCGAGCGGGTGCTCGGCATCCGTGAAGTCGACAATTCTACCCCAGTGCCGGGCGACATCATCGAGCGTGAACGCCCTGTCCGCTCCGAAGGCGTGCCCAAGCGCGCGCTCCCACCTAAGCTTGGCGATATAGCCGGCTCCAACTTCAAAAAGCCCTTTGGTTTCGCTGCAATTCTCGTGCGCAAGCCAACCGACCAATGGACTGATCGCTTCCGCTCTGAGATTGGCGAGAAACTCTTGTGGAAAGGCAGTCGCGGTCATACGCGATGCGGCGATTGGGGCGATCGTATTAACCTGGATGTTTCTGGACCGCCCCTCCTCCGCCAGCGCGTTCGCAAGCCCCAATATTCCGAGCTTGGCTGCGGCATAGTTGGCCTGACCGAAGTTGCCGTAGATTGCGGCTGCAGACGTGGTCATGACGATGCGGCCATAGCCCTTGTCGCGCAGTATCGGCCATGCTGCCTGCGTCACTGCCCGCGTCCCATTCAGATGGACCCGCTGAAGCAGTGTCCAGTCTTCGTCGGTCATTTTGTGGAAGCTCACATCGCGCAGGATGCCGGCATTGTTGATGACGACGTCAACGGTTCCGAAGTTGTCAACCGCGGCTTGGATGATCAGCGCGCCCTCCTCGACCGACGCATAATTTGCCACCGCCTGACCGCCCGTGGCTCGAATTTCGTCGACCACATTGTCAGCGGCTGTGGAGCAGCTGCCGCTCCCTTTCTCGTCGCCACCCAGATCATTCACCACCACCTTGGCTCCGCGCCCGCCAAACATCAGCGCGTACTGGCGCCCAAGTCCGCCTCCGGCTCCGGTCACAACCACTACCCTGCCATCGAAACGAAGCTCTTCGTCCATCGCTTGTCTGCCTCTTTTACCTGAGCGACGCATCTGCGCATTTGATCCTGTGCGAGTCAGGCACGCGGCTCCATTTCCGTCGACGCTGTCGTTTTCGTCTGAGCCTTACCGAAAGGCTTGAATGCCGGTCAGGGCGCGCGAAACAACAAGCTTTTGAATCTCCGTCGTGCCATCGGGGATGGGGCAAATGATCGCCTCACGCACCAGCCGCTCAACGATGAATTCGCGGGTGACGCCGTTGCCGCCATGGATCTGAAGCGCATCGCGCGTCGCTTCGATCGCCATTTCGGTGGCGTACCACTTGGCCATCGAGCATTCCGTCTCTGCGCGCGTGCCCGCCTGGACGAGGGATATTGCCCGGTGCGTCAACAGACGGGCTGCGTCGATCTTGGTCGCCATGATGGCGATCTTGTCGGCGATCAGCTGATGGCCGGCGATCTTCTTGCCATGCTGCGCGCGATCGCGAGCGTACGCGATCGCCTCATCCATTGCTCGCCGTGCGATGCCGATACTCCACATCGCCATATGGCAGCGGGCAATCTCGAACACTTGCAACGTATTGCGCAATCCATCGCCGACCCGGCCGATCGTGTTTGCCACCGGTACGCGGCAATCGGACAGGAATATCTGTGCAGTCGATTGGCCGTTGAGCGCCATCTTCTGGATATCGCGCACCTCATACTCACTCTCGTCACGATCGACCAGGATGTGAGTGACTTCATTTTCGCCAGTCTTGCACGTACAGATGAAGATGTCCGAGTAGGCTCCGTTGGTGATCCAGGTCTTTTCGCCATTGATGACCCAGAAATCGCCGTCTCGTACGGCGCGTGTCTTGATGGCGGCGACGTCCGAGCCGACATCGGGCTCCGAGATGCCGAGCGAAACGAACTTCTCGGCCGCGACGAGGTCGGCAAGATAGCGTTGCTTGATCGTCTCCGGGGCGAAGCGGCGGATGAGTTCTGCGCCAACCGCGTTGATGAAGCCGGGTATGGCCACATCGAGCGAGGAATAGGCGATCTCCTCGAAAATGAGCAGATGAGTGAGCCATCCCATATCAAGCCCGCCCCATTGCTCCTGATGCGGTGCGGTAATATGGCCATAGCCGGTCAGTGCTTGAGTCCATTCCTTCATGAGCGGTTTGGGGATGAATCGCTCCCCATGCCGGCGGATTTCCGGCTCAAGCTTGTTGTCGAGAAAGCGGCGGACGGTTTCCACCGCCATGCGTTGTTCATCGGACAGCTCAAAGTTCATATCGTGACCCCGTGTTTCCCTAGGCGCGCTCTGACAACTACCGGCCCAGGATCGTGACGGCGACCACCGCCTCTTCCACCCCGATGACACCTCCGCCGTTCTGCGCGATCGCGAACCGGGCATTCGGAACCTGTCGATCTTCCGCCTCGCCGCGCAATTGCAGCGCAAGCTCGTAGATTTGGCCGAGCCCGGTGGCGCCGATCGGATGTCCCTTGCATTCAAGCCCGCCCGACGTGTTTACCGGAATACGCCCACCCAGCGCCGTCTCACCGCGCTCTGCCGCGAGTCCGCCCTCGCCAGGCGGCGTCAGGCCGAGCGCCTCGATTTCAATGATCTCGCCAACCGCCGTGGCGTCATGCACCTCCGCGACGCCAATATCTTCTGGCCCCACGCCGGCCATCGCATAGGCCCGGTTCGCCGCAAGGCGGCTGACATGGTGGTCATAATCAAAGGGATCGCGCGCGGCGCCGGTTTGCAGCACAGACGCCAGGATTCTTAGCGCCCTGTCCGGGGCTGCCGACAGTTTGCGCCGACCGGCTTCGCTGCAGATGATCGCAGCGGCGGCGCCGTCGCTGATCGGGGAGCACATCGGCAGTGTGAACGGGTAAACGATCGGAGGCGCAGCGAGTACACTTTCGACGGTATATGGGAGGCGATACTGGGCAAGCAGATTGCGCGTCGAATGCATGTGATTTTTCGCCGAGACGGCCGCGATTTGCGCTTGCGTCGAGCCGTAGGTCTTCATGTGCGCGCGTGCCATCGCGGCGTATACATCCATGAAAACGCTGTAAGGCTGACTCGATGTCGTTCCTTCCGGAACATCGACGCCATTGCCCATGGCCAGCAGCTGCGCGCGGCCCGACTCGGTTTCATGCACGTCCCAAGCGCCATCGAATGCACTGAACATGAGCGCCTTGTCGGGCGAGTACATCTTCTCCGCGCCGAGCGCGAGTACGACATCCGCTGCCCCCGATCGAACATAGGCGGCGGCCATGTGCAAGGCCGTGGAAGCCGTCGCACATGCGTTTTCGACATTCACCACGGGAACGCTTGAGATGCCCATCGCTCGCGCCACGATTTCGCCGCGGATCATGTCCTGGCCCTCCATATGCCCCTGGACGCAATTGCCGAAGAAGATGGCTTCGACATCGCCGGCGGTGCATCCTGCGTCGGAAAAGGCCTGCGACGAAGCTTCGGCGCAGAGCATTTTCAGGCTCTTGTCGAACTGTTTTCCGAACGGGGTCATCCCAACCCCCATGACGAATATGTCGGTCATTCGTTGATCCATTCTTCCAATGTGTTCCGCATCCGATCAGGTCTCACCGGTCGGAAAAATCGGGCTTCCGCTTCTCCCGGAATGCCGCCAGTCCTTCGACAATGTCGTTGGACAAGGCGTAAGCAGCCATGGTTTCGAGTTCCTGACGCAGCCCGACTTCGAGCGAGCTATCCTGCGCAGCGCGGACTAGCTGCTTCATGTAGGCGAGCCCTGGCCGGCTCTTTTCTGCAAGAGATTCTACCAGCGCTTGCGCTGCCGCAATGAGATCCTCGGGAGCAACCAGTTGGGTCACGAGTCCGGCTTCCTTCATCTCGGCAGCCGAGATGGTCCCGCCGGTCATCATCAGATGTTTCGCACGCGCTTCGCCGATCTTCCTAGGGAGTCGAACCGACCCTCCACCGCCGGGCAACAGGCCGTAATTTGCATGGGCGTCGCCAAATCTGGCCGGGTGCGCGGCAATGACGAGATCACAGCACAACACCAGTTCCAAGCCGCCGGCGAGCGTAAGGCCGTTGACCGCCGCAATTATCGGAAGGCGCGACGTCTCGATCCTGTTAAAAGCCTGACCGAGCGGCGGCAGAAACAGATTTAAGCGTTCGGCGAGAGTTTGTCCGCCTGTTCCATCGCCAATTGCGAGCAGATCCGCGCCAGCGCAAAACGCCCGTCCGGCGCCGGTAAGAATGCAAGCGCGCACCGTCGCATCTGCTTCCGCTGCCTCGATCGCTGCGGCGAGTTCCTCGGCCAAAGCCAACGACAGACTGTTCAACGCTGCCGGCCGGTTGAGGGTCACCCAAAGCGCTGGGCCGCGTTGCTCAACCAGGATGTATTCATAGTCCATTGCAGTCTCCCGCGCGCCGGCAGGCGGTCACCGGAATAGAGGATGTGGCTAGGATGGCTGCGTCGGTCATGCCCCCGAAATGCGCCGGTCCTGGCCCGCCCAATAGGGCTCTCGAAGCTTTGAACGAAGCACCTTTCCGACATTGCTCAACGGCAGTGGCTCGGCGGTAAAAACGACCTTGCTTGGCTTTTTTGCGGAGCCCAGACGCTGGCGCACCAAATCTATTATCTCGGTCTCCGTGATTTGTGCTCCGGGCTTGACACGCACCATTGCAAGCGGCGTTTCACCCCATTTTTCATGGGGCACGCCAAAGACCGCGACCTCGAGTACACCGGGATGGTCGGCAATTACGTTTTCGATTTCGGTGGGATAGATATTGAAGCCGCCTGACACGATCATGTCGTTGTTGCGATCGAGCAGATACAAAAATCCGTTTGTGTCGATCATGCCGACATCGCCGGTTTTGACCCAGCCATCTTCCATGCGCCGGGCGGTTTCCTCCGGATCGTTCCAGAATTCCTCCATCTGGCCATTTTCGAACCGTGCGACGATCTCGCCGGGCTCGTTTGGTCCCAGCACCTTTCCGTCCTCGTTACGGATTTCGATATCGGCGCCACTCATGGGACGTCCGACCGCCCGAATTGGGGCAGAACCTTCAAATTCGCCGAACCACTCGTTGGGCCCCATAGACGCGATGGGCAGGATTTCGGTCTGTCCATAGCCCGAATGAAGAACATGATTCCCGAATATCTGGCACGACTTGCGAAGCGTCGGCTCGGAGATCGGCGCTGAAGCACTCAGCAGAAACTTCAAATTCGGAAAGTGGCGGCCATATGCCCCGTCGTGATGCACTATGGCATTGAGCATGGTGGGGGCTACAAAGGCATGGCTGATCCGTTCCTGCTCGAGAGTGTCAAGAAAGGACGCTGGATCGAAGCCGTCCATCATCACGTTGCGGGCGCCGCAATACCAGGCCGGCACGAACAGGAAGCCCGATGCATGGGACAACGGGCCGACATGCAGAATGGCATCCCCTGGGGCCACTTGGGGGCCGATGCTGAAAAATGCGGCGGAGATCGTCATCCATGAACGGTGCCGATAGGCAACGCCCTTGGGTTTGCCCGTCGTGCCGCCGGTGTGGCGGATGACACAATAGTCCTCCGGCGCGACGACGGGATCAGGATCCCGGTCCGAGGCTGTCGCCAACCAATTCTCATAGTTGTGATCGCGGATAATGATCCGCTCAAGCGTCGGAGCTTGGGCATCCAGCCCCGCCAACTCCGAAGCCAATGCCTCATCGACCAGCGCCAACCGAGATCCGGTACTCGCGATCATATGGGCGTGCGCTTCACATCGGTTGCGCGCATAGAGAGGAACACGCGTATAGTTTCCAATGGCAGCCGCCAGTATGATGTCGGCGGCCTCGATGGAGTTCTTCTCCAGCGTAGCAATCCGGTCACCCGGTTGAAGGCCGCACTCCGCAAGAGCATTTGCGAGCTTCACGCCGCGCAACCAGGCTTCCGAGAAAGTCAACCGCCTGTGGCCGTGAACGAGAGCCTCTTGCTGGGCGAAATAACGTGCGGCGCGACGTATTTGCGTACGGACGTCCATCAGCCGCGCTCCTCTAAGGCGCTCGCCCACAATGGCGCAGTCGACACATAATAAACTGACATGCGATAGGCCTCTCCGGACTTCTTTTCGTAAGCATCTGTGTCTGCAGCATTGATCCAATCGTCCAATTCAATATTCTGCGATGCTATTCTTGCTGCTCATATTATCGTGCCGGATCATGTCGGCGGCTTTCTCGCCGATCATGATGCAGGTTGCATTGGTGTTGCCGTTGACGATTGATGGCATGATCGAGGCATCGGCCACGCGGATATTTGCGAGGCCGTGAACGCGCAGGCGGTTGTCGACCACCGCCATCTCGTCGGTGCCCATCTTGCATGTTCCCACCGGATGATAAGCATGATTGGCTTCTGCCCGGATATAGGCGTCGATCTCTTCATCAGTTTCAAGGTAGCGGTCAGGATAGAGAGGCCGTTTCATCATCGCCTTCATGCGATCCGAATGCAGGATCTCCTGCACGACACGGAAGGCATTGCGCAACGTCTTGAGGTCGTCGGGATGACTCAAGAGATTGAGGTCCATCTTGGGATCGGATTCGGGGTTTGAGTCATGTAAGGCAACCCAGCCGCGGCTCTTTGGGCGCCCAATATTGAGAATGATCGCATAGCCCCATTTCGTCATCAGCTTGTAGTCGCGCGCATGGTCGCGATAGGCGAGCGGCACGACATGGACCTGGCAGTCCGCCCGGTTCTGCCCCGGCGCGGATCGCAAGAAACCGCCTGCAGCCGTGGGCGGCGATGCCAGCCAGCTTTTCCTTTGCGTGAGATACTGGAATAGGTCTCGCACGGTCTTGAGCGCGCCAACGACATTGAGTGCGATCCCGAGCCGCTTCTTCGACTGGTAGATCAGCATCAGGTCAGGATGGTCGTGAAGATTCTGGCCGACACCGGGAATATCATGAATCACTTCGATTCCATGCTTCTCCAACTCATCACGCGGTCCGATACCGGAAAGCATCAACAGTTGGGGCGAATTATAGGCGCCGCCGCTGACAATGACTTCCTTTTCGCACGGGATCGTCTTCAACTGCCCGTCCTGGGAATACTCGACTGCCACCGCGCGGTTGCCCTCAAACCTGATACGATGGACGCGGGCATGTACTTCGACGCGGAGGTTGCCGCGCCTGCCCATCACCGGATCAAGGTAACACGCCTTCACGCTGGCGCGCTTCCCGTCCTTCACGGTAAACTGATAGATGCCGACACCTTCCTGGCTGGCACCATTGAAGTCCGGATTGGCTTGATGGTCCAGTCCAGTCGCCGCCTCGATGAAAGCATCATAGACATCGAATTCGCGCTTGCCGTTGGATACGTGAAGCGGTCCCGACGAGCCGTGAAACTCATCCTCACCGCGCTCATTATTCTCAGCCTTGCGGAAATAGGACAGGACATCGTTGTAACCCCAGCCGTCGTTGCCGAGTTCGGCCCAGTGGTCGAAATCCGACCGGTCGCCGCGGATATAGACCATCCCGTTCATACCGCTCGATCCACCCAGCATCTTCCCGCGCGGATTGTAGAGGCGGCGGTCGTTGAGCGCCTTTGAAGGGTCGGTGTTGAACCGCCAGTTGAGCGTATTGATCCGATAGTCTTGGATCAGCGCCCCAAAAGCGCCGGGCGTGGACACAAGCGGCGAGGTGCCTGGGCCGCCTGCCTCGAGCAGGCAAACGGTGACATCGGGGTCCTCGGACAACCGGCTGGCGATAACGCCGCCCGACGACCCACCTCCAATAATTACATAGTCAGCCATTTGCTTCCCTTGTCATTCGACCCATGCTGGCGACCCGGCGTCATGCAACATGCCAGCATCAACCGCCGCAGCCACGTCAGAGGATCTTTTCGAAGATGTTGAGTAGTCCTTCGGTCTTGCTCGAATAGGGTGGCAGAAGTTGACCAAGCAGGCTGAGTTTCGGCTGAGAGAACACCGGCTTGTAATGAGTGAAGCGCTCGAAACTGGCGACGCCGGTATAGGCACCGATGCCGCTCTGTCCGATGCCACCGAAAGGCAGCCGGCGCTGGAAGACGTGCATGACCGTGCCGTTGAGAGTCACGCCGCCAGCGTGCGTTTCGGAAATGATCTTGCGCCGTTCCTCACTTTCGTCGCCAAAATAATAGAGCGCCAGCGGGCGCTCATGCCGGTTTACGTAGCGAATGAGCTCGTCTTCGGAGCGATATGGCATGATCGGCAGGATCGGTCCGAAAATCTCCTCCTGCATCATCGCCATGTCATCGGTAACGTCGAGAACCGCCAACGGCACGATCCGATGCCGTTCAGGAAGCGTTCCATCGCCGTTGTCCGAGAGGTTGAGCACCGTCGCGCCCTTGGCTTCGGCATCATCGAGCAAACCTTGGAGCCGCGCGAACTGTCGGTCATTGATGATACTGGTGAAATCGGGGTTGCTTGCCGCGTTGGGGTAGCATTTGGCAACCTGAGCGCGGAGTGCGGCGACGAAGCTTTCCATCTGATCGACATGGACGAAGGCATAGTCAGCGGCGATGCAGGTCTGGCCGGCGTTGAGCAGCTTGCCGAACACTAAGCTTTCACAGACTTGTGCAAGCGATGCACCCTTGCCCACGATGGCAGGGCATTTGCCGCCAAGTTCCAGAGTAACAGGTGTAAGGTTGGCAGCCGCCGCTTCATAGACTTTGCGGCCAACCGCGGGTGAACCGGTGAAGAGAATATGGTCGAAAGGTAGGGCCGTCATCGCCTGTGCCATGTCGGGCCCGCCCTGGACAATCGCGAATTCCTCTTCGGCGAAATACCGGCGCACAAGCCGCTCGCTGGCTTCGGCGGCGTTGGCGGAAACTTCGCTCGGCTTTGCGATCACGCGGTTGCCGGCCGCCAATGCACCGGCCGCGCCAACGAATATGGTGCCGAGCGGATAGTTCCACGTGCCGAGAACGCCCACCACACCTAGGGGCTGGGGGACCAGGCGCGATGAACCGGGAAGGCCGAAGATGTCAGTCTTCACCCGCCGCGGCCTCAGCCACGTCTTCAGATTGCGGCGCGCAAATTTAATTTCCGATATGCCAAGCATCAGGTCGAGCAGGATAGTCTCGTAGCGGGATCGAATGCCGAAATCGGCGGCAACGGCATCGACCAATTCGTCTCTGTGCTGCTCAAATATCCGGCCAAGGCGCCCGAGCAGGTCCATGCGTTCTTCGTAGCTGCGCGAAACCTGCTCACGCGTCCCTTCGCGTTGGGTCGCGAAAATTCGTTCCAGCTCAGTTCTGTTCCGAGACGCATCCACGTTAAATCGTCCGGAGGCGCGCTGGCCGCTCGGCGCTGCTCGCCTGGGCGGTGCTTTCAGCTGCGCCGATCTCAGTGATCACAGCGCGCTCGATTCTGTACGCCGTGCCGATGAATGAGGGACCGTTGCCGGTGGAACGCATTATGGATGCTCCTCGGTCTGAAAGTCAGGTCGAAAAAATCGGGGGCAGCGGGCGGGAGAGGATGCCCGCCGCCCCCGTCGCAGCAGCGATCAGAACTTGACTGTCGCTTCGACGCCATAAGTGCGCGGCATGCCGCGGTTCAGATAATCGTAGCCGAACACGTTCAGGTTGAGGCCGTAGGTGTAGTAATATTTGTCGAACAGATTCTTCGCCCACAAGCTAACCGACATATTGTCGTGCGCATAGGTTAATCGCGCATTGGCGAGCCAGTAGCCCGGATTTGCGCATGTAATCGCCTTACCCGCGAGCGTTATGTTCGATCCCGCTGGGGGTGTATCGCACGGTGTCTGCCCATAATTCTTGAACGGATCAAAATAGTACTTGCCCATGTAGGACGCATCACCGCGCAAGGTCAGCTTGTTGGTGCCGTCATCGATCATATCCCAGTCGAATCCGGCCTGGAACGTAACCTCCGGCGCGTTCGGGAAGGGATTGCCGTTGACGTTCAATGTCGGGCTGGCCGGGTTTGCCGGATCGATCACATTGCCTTTGTACTTGCTGTTGAGATAGCCCAGCGAAGCATCGAAACGCAACGTATCGGCCACCTGCCAGGCGAGTTCGGCCTCGCCACCGAACAGGCGACCATTGGCGCTGCGCGTGAAGGTTGTAGCGCCGACCGCCTGCGTTACTTGGTGATTCGAATACTCGTAGTAGAAGCCCGCGAGGTTAAGTTGGACGCGGCGATCGAACAGCCGGGTTTTGAGCCCCGCCTCATATGCATTCACCTTTTCAGGCTGGATATAATAGACTTGATTGACGCCCTGATAGGCAAGCCCGTTGAAGCTGCCGCTGCGGTAACCGCGACTGTACTGGAGATAGCCCATGATATCATCGGCGAACTCATAGCTGACATTGATACGGCCGGTTAGCCTGTTTGCCTTTTCGCGCTGCTCAAGCGGCGCGAGATTGGGGTTGTATGGATTGCTGTAGGGGATCAGGTTGACAACCGGCGTCGTACCGTCGAGCGCATAGAGGAAAGTGCTGCCGTTAAGGTAATTGACCTTATCCTGGGTGTAGCGTGCACCCACCGCCACGGTCAGCCGCTCGGTCGCTTTCCAGGTTACGTCGCCGTAGATCGCCTTCGAGGGGCGCGACACGTCAAAACGCTGTTCGCCGAGGATCGGGGTGAACGGAGGCGCGCCTGCCCCGGCGCAGCCCGCCGAAAAGCTACCCCCCATGCCGCCATTGCCCGTATTATTGATCGCGATGTCGGTCTGGAGTGCAATCAGCGAGCGTGCATCAAGGAAGCCGTTGGGATTGATCTCGATCGCGTCGCAGAATCCGGCATCGCCAGGCCCCAACGCCGGATTGGCGGCAAAGGCTGGGATATAGCGGATCGCGTCGGGCGTTCCGATTGCGGCGTTATTGTAGCTGCCCGGAAGACCGGCGCCAAGCAGCAGCGGCCTCAGCGCCCCGAAAAAGTCCGGGTAGTTGACCGTCTTGACCTTGTCCCTGCCATAATAAAGGCCGGCAATGATATCGAGGCGGTCGTTCGAATAGCTGAAACGCAGATCCTGGTTGAAATTCTTGCTCGTCGACGTGTAGCCGATCGAGCAGAGATCGGCTGGGCCGCCATCGCAATCATCAGGATTGTTGATATAGTCGCCGGTGTCGTAGCCGGTAATCGAGGTGACGGAGAATTGGTCGCTGACATCCCATTTGATGTTGAGGGCTATCCCTTTCGACTTGCTGATGTTCTTACCTACCCGATCAACTGCGACCTCATTGTCACGCAGCAACCGCCCGCCTAGGAAAGGTTGCGGATCGTAACGCGAATAGCCGAGCGCATCCTGCCCGCCCGCGAGTTGACCACCTGCATAGGGCGCGGTGCCCCATGGATCGTCCTTCGCGGCATAGAGCTTCAAATTGATGTCGAGATCGGGATCGGGCCGGAAGCGGATCGAGATGCGACCGCCGATCGTATCGGTGGTCCCTAGGTCGCGCTCATTCCCAGGCAGTACATTGCGCTGCCAACCATCCCCTTTTGCAAAAGTACCGGCGACGCGGACGCCCAAGATGTCGGGAACCAGCGTCGCTTCAGCGGCGCCCTGCACCGTGAAAGTGTCGTAATTGGCATAGCCGGCGGTCAGATAGCCATTGGCCTCTCCCAGATCCGGCTTGCGCGTGAAGAAGCTGATCGCGCCACCCGTGGTGTTGCGACCGTAGAGTGTTCCTTGCGGTCCGCGCAGTACCTCGACCCGGTCGATGTCATAGAGTTGCAGGCCATGGCTCGCCCGGAAGCTCTGATAGACTTCATCGACATAGACGCCAACCGGCGACGCAGTGGAGGCGGAAAATTCGTTCGCCACTGAAATCCCGCGCAGCGAGAAATTCGGTTGGGTGCGACCATAGGGAGTGGTGACTTGCAGGCTGGGGATCGCGCCCATCAAGTCTGAGGTCTCCGTGATGCCGCGCGTGCGCAGCGTCTCGCCGCCTATGGCGGAAACGGCGGCCGGAACATCCTGCAAATTCTGTTCGCGCTTCTGCGCCGTGACGACGATTGTCTCAAGGCCACCTTCCTGCGCCTCGGGCTTTTCGCCCTGCGATGCAGCGTCCTGGGCATGTGCCGGCACTGCAAGCGCACACGCGATCGATAGCGCGGTGGCACAAAGCAAATTTGTCCTAAAGGCTGTGACCATGACTGTCCTCCCCACGGCATTTTTTGAGTTGGCGCCATTTGCCGCGCCTTGGGGCTCATCGTCCAATTCAATTTGTTGGCGAACTATTCCTCCCACTCATTGATTAAGGACTGATGAGCCTGCACCGCTGACGCTTCGTGGCGACGCAAATAACCCCATATATTTCATTGAATTAGTCACGCTGAGCGCGTCCATCGGGACGGATGCGCGCGTTCTGCTCGCCCCAATCGAGCCCTTCCAGACGATGTATCGGCGTAATTGGCGGTCCCGGCGGTTTCCCTTGTCGAGTTGCAAGGGGAATCAGCTATGATGAGATGTAGTGAGATACGGTTTCTTGGAGTTCATTCTACTATTCGCGGATGCATCTAAGTAGCTGATATTTCTAACAACTATGGCAGAAAACCGCGCCTCTAAATCGGCGGTTCTGACTTTTGAGGCTCATCGCGAAGCCGCCCGAAGGGGGCGTTGCCAATACGGCTGTCTCTGGTCGCTTGGTGGCAGGTGCTGGATGGGAGCGGAACAGCGCATGAATTGTGAGAACTCGATAGGATTCTTCTCGACATTCGACACTGCGGTTGCCGCGTCGATCACGTCGGCCCAGTCTTGGAGCATCCGCCTTCGCGGTGTGAGATAGAGCGCACTGTTGTAAGCGCCGCGCACCTCATCCTCGTCCTCGTGAGCGAGCGCCATCTCGATCCAATCCGGCTTGTAGCGTTCGGCTTCGTTCGCCCAGGTCGAGCCGAGCCCCCTAAACCCATGTACCGTCTGCCGATGGAGATACCCCATCCGATAACAGGCATAGATCATGGTGTTCTCGGAAATAGACTTTCCAGGCTTGGCTCCGGGAAAGAGGAACGCATCGTTCGTCGCCTGCAAGCGGCGCTGAACGATCATTGCGGCCTGGCGGGACAGCGGAACAAGATGCTCACGTTCCATCTTCATGCGCTCCGGCGACAGACGCCATAGCGGGTTCGGTCCATAGAGATCCTCGAACTCGTCCCTGGCCGCGAAGCGGGTTTCGCTGGTTCGGACCCATGTGAGCAAGGTGAACAGCAGCGCGTCACGGGTGATCTCGCGGCGGCGCGGCGTGTCCTCGCCGTCATAGGCGAAGATCGCTCGCACCAGCTTCGGAAACTCCGCGAGCGGCACGCGCGCCATGTGCCTGACGGGCGGCTTGGGCTTGAGCGCATCGTTGAGGCCGAGCGTCGGATCGATGGTCGCCCAGCCGCTCGCGATCGCGAAGCGATAGATCTGGCTGACGTTCTGCTTGAGGCGACGGGCGATATCGAGGGCGCCGCGCGCTTCGACCGCGCGGATCATCTCGAGAATCTCGGGCGGGTCGATTTCCGTGATCGGACGCTTCCCGATGACCGGAAAGACGTCGCGCTCCATCCGGTTGATGACGCGCAGGGCATGGGCCGAGTCCAGCCCTTCAATACGATTGGCGTGCCAGGCCCGCGCAATCTCTTCGAACAGCTTGAGCGCGGCCCTCTGCTTCTTCGCCCGCTTCCTGGCCTCGGCGGGGTCCTCACCCTGATCGAGCAGCCGCTTGGCTTCGGTCCGCTTCTCGCGGGCGATCGCCAGCGTGACGGTCGGATATTTGCCGAAGCTCAGCAGTTTTTCCTTGCCGTCGAAGCGGTATTTCAGGCGCCAGAGCTTCGATCCGTTCGGCTGGACGAGCAGGTGCAGGCCTTCTCCATCGGACAGCTTGTAGGGGCGCTGCCGCTTGGTGGCGTATTTGACCTCAAGTTCTTTCAAAGCCATCTGGGGGTATCGCCTGTTTTGGGGACAGCCGAAAAATACCCCCAAAATACCCCCAATCCAAATCGCCGTGGGTGGCCGCAGCCGGTCGCACCGGGACGCCGGCGTACGCAACGGGACGCGAAAAATATTTGATTTTCCTCGAAAAATGTCTGCCAGTGGCCTCAGTGGGTCACTGGTGGACAATCCGGGTTGGTAGCGGAGGAGGGATCAAGAGCCTGTCTGTAAAGAACTGACATCTAAACGATTCTTCTCTTACGGAACTTAGAATACCCCCAAGGATACCCCCGGCCTCGGAGTTATCCACAGCCCTGACGGAGACCTTTTCCAGCGTAGATTTCGGATCTCGACTCATTGCTCAGAGAGCGAGCAGCATGCTTTGCTAAGCTAGCGCATCATGTCACCAGCTGAACGTCGCGAGTTTGCATCTCGCCATCTTCATCCGAGCTCCGCAGAACTTTCAGCTGGATCTCCTGTTCCCTCGCACAGTCGGATTGCAACAAGGAGACGATTTTAGCGGTCGCCGAAGTGTCCAAGAGGCGCACTTCGCTCGACGCAGTGACCAACCCGTAACCACTTTCTACGCAATGACCCATAAGGAGACAGCCGCGCGTATGCCGCTTGGCTTTGTCCAAGATGCCGTCGGTCGGGTACTTGCGCAAACAGGCAATGTCGACCACCCATCCGCTCAGATCTTCGTCCACTTCCACATCCTCTCAATACTCGTCTTCATCGTCCTAAAAGCCGGATTTTGCGCTGATCACGATAGCTCGCCGTGCTATCGTGTGGGTGCGGCCTGGTCCAAAAGCAGTCATGTATACTCTGGCGTCTATAAAGGCGTCACAGCTAGCGAGTGGCTCGATCCATAAGTTTGAGCATTTCAGCCGCCGTTCGCTCGGTGAGCGGATGATCGGCAGCACCCTCGCGCGGTTGAATTTCGGCCGCTCGGGACTTTATTCTCTTCCGTAGTTCGCTATCAGCGTCTGACGGCAAAGCCAGCAGCAGGTTTTCGACCGCAATCAGGCGAACACGCATTTGAACAAGCTCGGCATGTCCTGGATCGCTTACCTGCCAAGCGCTGCAATCCTCTGATTTACTTTCCCCCGTCGGACCATAGACTATCTACGTTCTGCTGCTGCCCCAGAGGGCCGCGCTCCAGACCGAGAACAGCCTTGGTTTCAGAACGAGGACCCCGACCTGTAATCGGGCGGTGCCCGGTGAGATCAAGCTGGATCTCGCACCCGGGCCGATCACTGGTCGTTCTTTCGGGGAGCACTACCCGTTCCCATCACGACGCGGTAGAACCTTCGCGACGGCCTCTTGGCTTCTTCTTCAGGCGCAGTTCCTTGCCCAGCGGCGGCAACCCCGCCCCCATGGGCGTAGACGATTTCGCCGCCCATCCAGGCCTGCAGGGCCAAGCCGAACAGGATGATCCAGGCAAACACCAGATAAATCAGTCCCGGGCTATCGAGCGACCAGCGCCAGATCGCGGCGATCACTAGCGCAACAACGAGTGTCAGACCGGACTTCATGTGCAGGTGGACGAGTTCGTGCGTCTCATGCGCCAGGTCATCCCGCTTCATGTCCCAATACCCGGCCGGCGCGGCCACGGCCGCACCTGCCGCTGCAATCGCCATCGACCATTGGCCAAGGACGAACAGCTGCGGAAACCCTGCAACCGCGGCGACGGTGTCGGCGATGACTGAGGCGACTCCCAGTGCTACGGGGTAATGGACAAGGGCGGGATGAACCGGCGGCATGGGCTGTACTCCTTGAAACCTTCCTTCGATTAAGCGTTGTTTGCTTCCTTCATCGCTTCTGGGGGCACACCTCGTACCCACGGAAGCCCAGCTCATCCTTCGCTTCTGGGAGCCAGATGATCATCTCGGCTTCGCGCCTGCCATCGTCGCCAAACTCCTGATCGACCGGGCGCAGCTCGACCCGCAGGCCTCCATCCGCAAACTTGCCTTGGCCGCGCGAGGCCAGCGGGATCAGCTTGCCGTTGAGCTTGATGACGCCCGTGCCCTGCGGATCGTCGTAGACGAACGACGGGAAGCCGACCGCGGTCAGACGGAGCGAACACTTGCCGCTCATTCCCCCCAGACTCGCGATATCGGCATCGCTCATGGTCTCCGGCTGGATTGCTCCGGTCGCGATGCCGGACAGTGCCTCGGCGGCGCCCATCTTGGGCGCCGGTGTCGGCGCAGGCTCGAGTTGAGCCTCCCGGTCGTTCCCCGGATCGGTGTTCTGGTTGCAGGCGGTCAGCGCCAGCAAACCAAGTGCGGCAATCGGTGCTAGGCGGATCACTGTGCATTCTCCTCTACCGGAGTGGCCAGGGGCGCGGCCTTGGGAGCCATTTCGGCGGGCCGCGGCTGCCGTTCTGCGGTGCGCACTCCGTTTCTCTCGATATCTTCGATCAGATATTTCATTTCGGCGATCTCGCGGCGCTGCGCGACGATGATGTCCTTGGCGAGTTCGCGCACCCGCGGATCGCGGATGTGGGCCCGTTCGCTGGTCATGATCGCGATCGAGTGGTGAGGGATCATCGCCTTCATGTACTCGGTATCGGTGACCGTTGACTGGCTGCGCACCAGCCACAACGCCAGGCTGAAGACCACCACTGCGGTGCCCAGAATGATGAAATTCTTGGTCTTGTTCTTGTGCATCGACCACATGAACAGCAGCATGATCACCATCATCGCCGCGCCCATGACGAAGGCCATCCAGAAACGGGTCTCGCTCCAGAACATGTGATCGGCGCTGTAGGTGTTCGCATACATCAGCAAGAACATGACGACGGTGGACGTCGCGATCATCGACATGAAGCGTACGTAACCGCCCCCCCCTCCCGATGGATGTGATTGTTGATTTTCGGCCATTCATTCCTCCTGTTTGCTCATGGTTTGATAGACGTACTGGGCGGAGCAGCTGATCAGGAGAAAACCGGTGAGCGATGCAATTCCGGTGATCACCCGCAAATGCTGCGTAGGATAAATGTCTCCCAAACCGACGGTGGTGACCGTGATCAGCGAGAAGTAATAGTAATCCATCCAAGTCATCGACGGTTCCTTGGCGACCCCCCCCAGCCCGAGACTGGCGGCGAAGGCAAAGCCGAGCGCAAACAAGGCAGCCACAGCCAAATGGCTGACAAGGACTATCAGCGAGCCGCCGACCAGGCGGGGTCCGCGTGGAGCTCGCCCGGGGGGCGAGACCCGCTTGGCCAGACGAAGCATCCCCAGGTGGAGCGAAAGACCCAGAATGAACAACACAACGCCGATGAGAAGCGCGGTGATCATTTCGCCATGCCGCTCGCCAGCGTGGGGAGGCGAAGCCCGCGCAAGCGGAGCGCGTTTGCTATCACGGACACCGACGAGAGGCTCATTGCCGCGGCCGCGATCATGGGATTGAGCAGTATCCCAAAAACCGGGAACAGCACGCCCGCCGCCACGGGAATCCCGAGCGTGTTGTAGGCGAAGGCGAAGAACAGGTTCTGGCGGATGTTGCGCATCGTGGCGCGCGACAACACGATGGCCTGAACGACTCCCGTCAGATCTCCCCGAACCAGAGTCACCCCGGCGCTTTCAATCGCGACATCGGTACCGGTGCCCATCGCAATGCCGACATCGGCGGCAGCTAGCGCGGGCGCGTCGTTGATGCCGTCGCCCGCCATGGCGACACGGCGGCCTTCAGATTTCAACCGTTTGATCTCGCGATGCTTGTCCTCGGGCGAGACATTGGCGTGAACCTCGTCGATGCCCATCTCGCGCGCGACCGCCTCGGCAGTAGCCCGGCTGTCACCGGTCAGCATAACCACGCGTATTTTGCGCGCGTGCAGCGCCGCGATGGCCGCGGCGCTGGTCGGCTTGATCGGATCGGCGACGGCGATCAGTCCGGCGGGGCGACCATCGACCGCAACGAACATTACCGTCTGGCCCTGTTTGCGGCCGCTTTCCGCCGAAGCGAGCCAAGTCTCGTCATCGATTCCCACGCGCCGCATCATCTTCTCGTTGCCGATGGCGACGCGGCGCTCATGCACCATCGCCTCGACACCTTCGCCCGTCGTGGAGGCGAGGTCCGTGGCCTCGACAGGCGACACCCCGCGCGCCCGCGCGCCTTCGACGATGGCGTGTGCGAGCGGATGCTCGCTGCCCATCTCGACACCTGCGACGGCGGCGAGAAACCCGGCCTCCTCGATATCTTCCGCAGTCGTCACCGCAACCAGATCGGGCTTGCCCATCGTCAGCGTGCCAGTCTTGTCGACCACGAGAGTGTCGATCTTCTCGAGCGTCTCGAGCGCTTCAGCATTGCGGATCAGGATGCCATGCTGCGCGCCCTTGCCGGTGCCGGTCATGATCGACATGGGCGTAGCAAGCCCCAACGCGCAGGGGCATGCGATGATCAACACCGCGATGGCATTGACCAGTGCATAGGCGAGCGCGGGCGCTGGTCCCCAGATCGTCCAGACGACAAAGCTGACGATTGCTATGACGACGACCGCGGGCACGAACCACGCTGTCACCTGGTCCACCAGCCGCTGGATCGGCGCGCGGCTGCGCTGCGCCTCGGCGACCATCTGGACGATCTTGGACAGCATCGTGTCCTTGCCCACATTGGTCGCCTGCATAATGAAGCCGCCGGTCTGGTTCACCGTGCCGCCTATGACCGTGTCACCGGCCTTCTTGGCGACCGGCAGCGGTTCGCCGCTGATCATCGATTCGTCGATGGCGCTCGAGCCCTCTTCGATCTCGCCGTCGACCGGAACCTTGTCACCCGGCCGCACACGCAAGCGGTCGCCGGTCGCCAGCTCGTCGAGCGGCACCTCGCGCTCGTCGCCCGATCCGAAAATCTTGACTGCGCTAGGGGGGGCGAGCTCGAGCAGCGCTCGTAGGGCGCTGGAGGTCGAACCCCGCGCCTTGAGTTCGAGCACCTGGCCGAGCAGCACGAGCGTGGTAATAACCGCCGCCGCCTCGAAATAGACCCCGACGCGCCCGGATTGATCGCGAAACGCCGCAGGGAAAATATCCGGCGCGACCGTGGCCACGACGCTGAAGAAATAGGCGATCGCCACGCCGAACCCGATCAGCGTGAACATGTTCAGATTGCGGGTTCTGACCGACTGGATCGCCCGCACGAAGAAGGGCCAGCCACCCCAAAGGACCACCGGCGCCGCCAGCAGCAACTGGGCCCACTGTGCCCAGGCCGGTTCGATCAGGCGTTCGAAACTTATCCCCGGGATCAGATCGCCCATTGCGTAAGCGGCCAGGGGAACTGTAAAGAGCGTGCTCCACCAGAAGCGGCGGCGCATATCGACGAGTTCGGGATCGGGACCCTCGTCGAGGCTGACCGTCAGTCTCGAGCGCCATGCCGCAGATAGGGCAGCTCCCTGGGCCCGGCTGACGAATCTCGGGATGCATCGGACAGGTGTAGATCGTCCCTTCCGGCACATCCTCCACGGCATTCAGGTGGGCTCCCGAGAGATAGAGCTCGGGATCGGAGAGAAACTTGTCGTGGCAGCGTGAAGAGCAGAAATAGTGCCGTGCACCCTCATGATCGGCACTGTGCTTGGCGCCTTCGATTTGGACCGTCATGCCACAAACCGGATCGATGGCGGTGCCCGGCGTGGCCGACTCGCTCTGTTGGTGCCTGTCGTTCGTCCGGTTCATTCTGATCTCCTTGCGGCTTGTCAGGGATAGGTAGCGTAAACCGTTTCGCTGCCAGATCCGAAGGAAACGACTTGATAGGGCTGCGTTCTCCCGCCGGCTTCCATGCCGGGGGACCCGAGCGGCATTCCGGCGACGGCCAGGCCGCGCACGCCCTCCGGCCGCTCCCTAAGTAATCGGGCAATCTCGCGGGCGGGCACATGCCCTTCAATCACATAGCCCTCAATTTCCATCGTGTGGCACGAGCGCAAAGCGTCGGGCACGCCGGCTTGATCTTTTACCTCGGTCATCGGCCGATCCTCGCGAACCGTAACGTCATGATCGAGCCCACCGCGCACGTGCTTGGCCCACTCCTCGCAGCATCCGCATTGCGGATCGCGGAACATCACATAGGGCGCGGCCTGCGCGGCGCTGGTACATGCCGCAAGGATCGTCAGGGACAACGCGGAGAATCCTGCGCGAAATCGGCGAACGGGCTGATGCAGATCTTTGGTTGTCATCTTCACTCCTTTCACATGTCGCTCATGTCGTGGTCGGGCATGGGCTGCATGTCGTGTCCTGCATGCGGATCGACCATTTCCGGCTGTGCCGTGGGGCTGGCCGTGGGCTTCAATACAGGCTTCGGGCTCGAAGACGCAGCCGCTGGCTTGGCTGCCGGCTTGACTGAGGCGGGGTCGTCCCCCGCGCGTGTCGGTGAAACGCGATTACTGGCCTGATCCGGTGAAGTGTCGGCCTGGGTCGTGTTCGACCGATCATTCGCTGTCAGAGCGGGGGCGGGGACCGGTCGAGCTACCTCGGTCGTGGGTGTAGAGCTGTCGGCGGGTACCGCTTCACCTTCCGGAATAGCGGAAGGCTGGCGATCACACGCCGACAACCCAAGAAGTGCCGCGCCGGTCATAACCAGCCCGGGCAATCTGTACCGTTTTAAGCTTCGCATATTACGTTCCTTCAAATCCAGGAGAGTCCAAGGTGATCGGGCCCATGGGCGAGTTCCCCGCCGAGGAAGCCTTGGCCTAGAAGCAGAATCGCCATGGTGAACAGCAGAACACGCAGCGGCGCCCGGCTGTCCCGTTGGCCGCTCGCGAGCACGGCAAGTACCAGGCCGAGTGCGGCAAGCAGAGTCCCGTTCCAGCGATGGACCTGCATCACGGTGTCACCGCCGAACCAGATGCCGGTGTGGATCCACCCGAAGAGAGCTGCGACCACGGCGCCGGCCGCGCCGCCATAGATCATGACCCGAACCGCGGGTTCGAGACCAGCGCCGCGTCGCGCGATGACGAACAGCTCGGTCAACGCCGCCATCAGAAACAGGGCGATCGGAAAGTGTATCGTTGCGGGGTGTAGCTTCTTGAGTACGGCGACGAAACCGCCTTCGCCGGCTTCGTCGTGCCCTCCCGCGGCCTCGTCGTGACCGGCAGCGCCATGGCCCTCTTCAGCTTGCCCCGACGCGGGCTGCGCTTCCATCACATCATGATTGTCTTGCTTGGGTGCGGAGGCCGCCGGGGTGCTCGCTGCATTGCCATGATCTTCATCACCATGCGCTTGAGCCGGGCTGACGGACAGCATTGCCGCACAAAGGAGCGTCAGAAGATGGACTGGTTTCATATCGGCGGTGTCCTTTCACGGCGCGTTAACAATGCCTGTACAGCCACCTACGCATGCCAAGCGGCCTCCCCTCAAAAAATTTGGTGAGGGGAGAGCGCAAGCCACGCGTATGTATTGAGGCAGACAGTTAGCGAAGGATCGCGAGATGCCCGTCAAACATCAGCTGGATTCAATCCTGGAAGCCCTTGCTCACGAAGTCCCGCCGTGCATGCCCGACGATTTCATGGAGAAAGTCTGGGAACGCGTGGGTGAGATGAACGCCCGGCGGGAAAGGACATTCCGTGCAGCGCTTTTCGCAGGCCTGTTCGCAGTCGGGCTCGGTGCGGGAGCCGGTACGGTCCAGGCACCGGTCTATGCTCAGAGCCCGACCTATTTGCTGAGCAACGACGCCCGGCTGTCGCCTTCCGCACTGCTCCACGCCGCACCATGAGATTCTCCAGATATCAGATCCTTGCCGCCATTCTGCTGGCTGCTCTGGCCGGGATTCTCGGCGCGCTGGCAGCCGACCGGTGGTTTGCATCGCCCGGGCCGAGCGGTCTTCACGATTTCGTTCACGAACAGCTCGAGCTGACGGCGGATCAGGACGATCGACTGGACCGCCTGGAAGAACGCTACGCGATCGAGAACGCACAGCTCGAGCTGGCCGTACGCCGTGCGAATGCAGGGTTGGCTGCTGCCATGGATCGCGAGCATGAATACGGCCCAGAGGTCAGCGCCGCTATTGACCAGGTTCATATCAGCCTGGGCGAGCTGCAGAAGTCGACGGTGCGCCATGTTTTTGGGATGCGCGAGATCCTGGACGAGAACCAGCAGCGCGAATTCGACCGGCAGGTTGCCCGGTCGCTGACCGGTTCGCCGCCGGAATGATGCCGGGTGCCGGGGCATGGCAAAACCGATGAGCAGGAACTGGTCTCTAAGGTTGTCGCCGGGGACCGTCTTGCGTTCACCCAGCTGGTGAAACCCCATCTTCCGCGGCTGCTTGCGACTTCCGTGCGAATGCTCGGCGCACATGGTGAGGCCGAAGACGCTGTCCAGAACGCACTTGCCTCGGCGTGGATTTCCCGCGCGCAGTTCGATCCGGGGCGCCCCGTACTCCCGCTGCTTACCACCATGACTTTGAACAAGTGTCGCGATCGGTTGCGCCGGCGAAAGGCCGCGCAATTTCTAGGCTTTGGAGGTGCGCAGGAGCCCGAACTCGCACCCGATTCGGCACCCTCGCCTGAAACCGAGGCCTCGGACAGGCAGGCGCTTCTCCAGACGTTCGCCGAGATCGACAGGCTGCCGGTGAGACTTCGCGAAGCGCTGGTCCTCGTGGCGATAGACGGACGAAGCCACGCCGAAGCGGCCGCGTTTCTAGGGATTACCGAGAAGGCGGCCGAGGCGCTTGTCTATCGTGCGCGCCGCACACTCAGAAAAAAACTTGATTTTGAATGAGGGGACAAGCGGCCTAGTGCGTAACCCGAATTATCACGGGCTTTTGGGACATCCAATGCAGACGATCAATCGACGAGGTTTTCTGGGCGCGGGCGCGGGTGCTGCCAGCGTCATCGGACTGACAGCGCTGACCCCGGCCTGGGCGCGGGGCGCTGATCTAAACGGAGGCCTTATCCGGCAAGGGTTCGACGAAGTGTCCGGCGCCAGCATCGACCTGACCATCGGTGAAGGGCCGCGCCTCGTGCAGGGCCGCCGCGGTCACGGAATAGCGGTCAACGGCAGCGTGCCCGGACCGCTTGTGCGCCTGCGCGAAGGCGAGCCGGTCCGGATCAACGTCACCAACACGCTTGATGCCGACAGCTCGATCCACTGGCACGGCCTGCTGGTACCGTTCCAGTTCGACGGGGTTCCGGGGGTCAGCTTTCCAGGTATCAAGCCCGGACAGACTTTCACCTACGATCTCCCCGCCATCCGCCAGAGCGGCACATATTGGTGGCACAGTCACTCGGACCTCCAGGAGCAGGCGGGGCACTATGGGCCGATCGTGATCGATCCGGCCGGAACCGACCCGGTGCAGGCCGACCGCGATTATGTGCTGCTGCTGAGCGAGTTCACCTCGATGATGCCGCATGCGATCATGGACAAGCTCAAGAAGGGCGAAGGCTACTTCAATTACCAGAAGACGACCTGGACCGACGACTATCCGCTGAGCGGCGCTGACCGGCGGATGTGGGCGAAGATGCGCATGATGCCGACCGACATCCTTGACGTGACCGGTTCGACATACACCTACCTTGCCAATGGACACGGTCCAAAAGAGGGGATGGAGTTCCTGTTCAACCCCGGCGAGCGGGTGCGCATCCGGGTGATCAACGGCAGCGCGATGAGCTTCTTCAACGTCCGCATCCCGGGCGCGCGGATGCATATTGTGGCGGCCGATGGCCAGAACGTGCGCCCGGTGCCGGTTGAGGAGTTCCAGATCGGCACCGCCGAAACCTACGACTTCGTCGTCGAGCCAACCGGCGAGGCGATGACCATCGTCGCCGAATCGATGGATAGATCCGGCATGGCGGTGGCCACGCTCGCCAGCCGTCCCGGCGCGCGTGCAGCGGTCCCGGCGCTGCGCGACCCGCCGCTGCTAACCATGGCCGACATGGGGATGAGCGGGATGGACCATGGCGCAGGAGGCATGGCCGGCATGGCAGGTAGCGGCGGCGCCATGGAGGGGATGGATCATTCCGCCATGGGACATGGAACGATGGGAGGTGGAGCAAATCCAGCCATGACCACCGCGCCCGAGCCGATGGGCGGCATGGACATGGGCGGCATGAACATGCGCGATACCTCCAAACTCCCGCCCGACGTTAAGGTGGGGCCGGGGCTCGACATGGTGGCGATGAATCCCGTCGACCGGATGGGCGACCCGGGCATTGGGCTCGACGGGCTGCGGCACAAGGTGCTCACCTACAAGGATCTCGTCGCGCTTGCGCCCAATGACGATCTGCGTACCCCATCGCGGCAGATGGAGATCCACCTGACTGGCAACATGGAGCGGTTCATGTGGTCGTTCGATGGGAAGAAGTTCTCCTCGGTCAGCGAAGAGCCGATACGCTTCGCCTACAACGAGCGGGTGCGGGTGAAGCTCGTTAACAACAGCATGATGGCGCACCCGATCCATCTCCACGGGCACTTCTTCGAACTGGTCAACGGTGCGCCGCCCGACCGACAGCCGCAGAAGCACACCGTGATCGTCCAGCCCGGCGGGAGCGCCATGTTCGACCTGACCGCTGACGAGCCTGGCGACTGGGCGTTCCACTGCCACCTGCTCTATCACATGCACGCTGGGATGTTTCAGATTGTCACGGTGGCAGCGCGAGATGGCGCGCCCGATCTCAAGCGCGTGGGAGAAAGCGAATGAAGACGCTGTTCGCACTCCTCATGCTAGGCGTTGCGACGCCCGCGATGGCGCAGCATGCCGGTCACACAATGCCGACGCCGGCGCCCACGCCGACGCCAACCCCCGAACCCACGCCTGCGCCGGCGCAGAAGCCAGCCACATCCCCGGCAAAGCCCGCCGTTGACCCTGCGCCCGCCGAAGGTGCGATGGATCATGGAACGATGGAACAAGGCGCTGCGACGACTGCGGACCCGGTGATGCCCATGGACCATTCGCAGATGGACATGGGCGAAATGGATCATTCCCAGATGAATATGGGCGCGATGGCGATGCCGATCCCCGAGGGTCCTCCGCCGGCGGATGCCGGATCGGGACCGCCGCGTGCGGCCGATGACATTTGGGGCGCGGAGGCCATGCGCGGGTCCCGCGAGGCGCTGCGCCGCGAACAGGGCGGGCAAACGTTCCTCTGGTTCCTGGCAGACCGCGCGGAGTACCAGGTTCGCGAGGACAAAAATGGATATCTGTGGGACGTCCAGGGCTACTATGGTGGCGACATCAACAAGTTCTGGTTCAAATCCGAGGGTGAAGGGAGCTTTGGCGAGAAAATTGAAAGCGCTGAGGTCCAAGCGCTCTACAGCCGGGCAATAAGCCCGTGGTTCTATCTGCAGACCGGCTTGCGTCAGGATTTTGCACCGCGCGATCGGACCTACGGGGTTGTGGGTATTCAGGGACTGGTGCCTTATCGCTTCGAAGTCGATGCGGCGGCGTTCCTCTCCGATCAGGGAGATCTCACCGCACGCCTTGAAGGCGAAATCGATCAACGCATCACCCAGCGCCTGATCCTGCAGCCTAGGGCCGAAGTAAACCTGGCGGCGCAGGACATTCCTGAGCTGGGCATCGGAGCCGGTCTCGATACGCTCGAAATAGGTCTACGCCTGCGCTATGAATTCGCGCGCGAATTCGCACCCTATGTAGGGATCGAGCAGGAATGGAAGATCGGGAACAGTGCCGATTTCGCCCGCGCAGCAGGCGAAGATCCCAGTGTCACCAATTACGTTGTCGGGATCCGATTCTGGTTCTGAGCTCCCAAAGGAATAATCGATGACGAAGCACATTCTCGCAGCCTCGATGACGCTCGGCTTTGCCATGCTGGCGGCGCCCACCCTTGCGCAAACTATGGACCATTCGGCTCATGCCATGTCCGACGCGGACCACTCAGCTACAATGGACGAAGATGTTTCCGGCGCCGAAGCCGTGCTGGTTGCCTATCGGACGGCTCTGACCGCGCGCGATGCGCAGGCTATGGCGGCCTTGTTCATCCAGGATTCGGCGATCTTCGAGAACGGAAAGGCTGAGGGCACCTTCAGCAACTACATGGAGCACCACTTGGGCCCCGAGCTCGATGCGATCACCAGCTTCACTTTTGGCGAGCCGACCGTGGCGGTCGCCAGAATGGGGCACATGGCTTACGGCCGCGAGACATACACCTACCGGATCGAACTCGCCGACGGGCGGGTGGTCGAGCGCGAAGGAGTCGCGACATCGGTGTTAGTGCACGATGCTGGAGGATGGAAGATTGTTCAGTATCACTCTTCCTCGCGTGCACCGCGGAACTGACAAAAAATCTGCCGCGATCCGGAGGTTTGGAAGAAGGTCTCGGATTAAGCCCTGCTTCACGCCCGGTATTGTTCAATAGACAATCCTTGCCAACGGAGATATTCATGAAAAAGGTTTCTTCTGCCATTCTCGGCGCCATTGGCGCTGCATCGCTCTTGATCGCCGGCCCCGCTTTTGCGCACGCCAAGCTCACGTCGTCCAACCCCGCCGACCGCGCCACTGTGTCGGCGGCGCCGAAGGTCATTTCGCTGACTTTCAACGAAGAACTCGTGCCGGCCTTCTCGAAGTTCGAGGTGACGATGCCCGAACATCGAATGGCGGTTCCGGTTAAGACGTCGGTTGCACAGGACGGCAAGACGATCGTCGGCACTCCTGCACGGGCGCTGCCTAAGGGTAGCTACAAGATCGTGTGGAGCGCGGCGACTGCCGATGGCCACAAGATGAATGGCGAGCTGAGCTTCAAGGTCGGCTGACATGATCGAGCCGGTGGTCGTCGGCCTCAGGCTCTTGCAATATCTCGGAGCGATGCTTCTGATGGGAGCATCGCTCTTTTTCCTTTATTCCGGTGGTCCCGCGGCTCCCTGGACGGGTATGCTGACGAGATCGCGACGCCTTCTGCTGATTGTCACCGCTGCTGTCCTCGCGGTGGCGAGCCTCTCGGCTGTTGTGGCCCAGTCCAGCCTCTTTGCCGGCTCGCTTGCCGGCGGACTCGATGCGGACGCTCTGCGCGCAGTCGGGTTTGGAATGGATCTCGGCAAGGCGGCGCTGGTCCGAGCGGCGGCGGCAATCATAGCGCTGGCGCTGCTCATAATCTTGCCGGTTGGCCGCGTCAGCTGGATGGCCATAGCTGCCCTTGGCACAGTGGCCACGGTGAGTCTGGCTTGGCTGGGTCACGCGGCAGCCAGCGAGGGCCCTCTCGCTTCCGTCCATTTGGCCAGCGATATTCTTCACGTCACCGCGGCAGCAGTCTGGATCGGTGCGCTTTTCGGATTCCTACAGCTTCTCCTCGCTTGTCCGCGAAGCGAAGATGACGGTCAGGAGGTTTATGCGGCCTTGCACGGGTTTTCCGGCATCGGCTCGGCAATGGTTGCGATCCTGCTGCTGACCGGTCTCATCAATAGCTGGGTATTGGTCGGACCCGACAATATCCCCGGCCTGTGGACCACGCGCTACGGCCAGCTACTGATTGTGAAGATCGTCTTCTTTGGTGTTATGATTGGGCTCGCCACCGCCAACCGCTTCCGGCTGACGCCCGCACTTGGCGACGCCTTGTGCGATGAAGAACTGACTCGCCAGATGATATCTTCGCTTCGCCGTAGCATTGCGCTGGAGATGGTGCTCGGGATAGCGGTGCTCTTCCTGGTCGCGTGGTTCGGTACGATGGAGCCTCCTGCCGCCATGTAGCAGCTGGCGATCTTAACGGGGTTATTCATCTCCTAGGCAGGATGAAGGCCCGAACGGCGGACAAGGCCGCCGCTCGGGTCTTCAAGGGCTACTTCTTCACGATGGAGGTGATTTCACCGCCGCTATCGGTTTTGCGGAATTCGAATGTAACGGCATCACCCTCGGCCACAGTCTGGCGCAATGCTTCATCAGCGGTGAAGGACATAGTCATTGCAGGCCAGTTAACTTCGGGGATCGGTCCATGATTGATGGTGATCTTCTCGGCATCCACCGCCGTGACGGTCCCTTCGCCGCTGCCCATCTGCTCGCCTTCGCCGGATTGCATCATTGGCATGTCCTCGCCGCCCATGGCCATCTGATCATCCGCCATCTGGTTATCCGCCATTGGCTGGTCGGCGGTTTCCACGCTGTCGTTGCCATTATCGCACGCGGCGAGCGCCAGCGGCGCGGCCAGCAACGTCATGAAGGTTGTAATACGCATTCTTCTTCTCCTTCGGATGGTGTGGACCGCTTGCTCCGGGGACGCCGCATCAACAGATAGGCGGCGGGAAGCACGAACATCGACAGCAGGGGTGCGGTTATCATGCCGCCGATCATCGGAGCGGCGATGCGGCTCATCACTTCCGAGCCAGCGCCGGTGCCGATCAGAATCGGAAACAGGCCGGCAAGGATGACCGCGACGGTCATGGCCTTGGGCCGCACGCGCAGCAGCGCGCCTTCGCGGATCGCCTGATCGACCTGATCGGCGGAAGGGTCCGCCGGCTGCTCCTGCAGCGCACCTTTTAGGTAGATAAGCATGACCACCCCGAACTCCGCCGAGACCCCGGCGAGCGCGATGAAGCCCACTGCGGTCGCGACCGACTGGTTGTAGCCGAGGAGGTAGAGCAGCCAGAAGCCGCCGGTCAGCGCGAAAGGCAATGTGCCCATGATCAGAAGCGCCTCGTCGAAACGGCGGAAGATCAGGTAGAGCAGCAGGAAGATGATCGCGAGCGTGGCCGGTATCACGATCTTCATCCGCTCGACCGCACGCGTGAGATATTCGAACTGCCCGGCGTAGGCGATGCTCACGCCTGCGGGCAGATCGACTTCCGCGCCGATCTTCTCCTGCAGATCGCTCACCACCGAGGTCAGGTCGCGCCCGCGCACATCGACGTAGATGTAGCTTGTCGGACGTCCCTGCTCGCTCTTGAGCATAGGTGGCCCGCTGCTGACGCCGATCTGGGCGACGCTGCCTAAGGTGATCTGCTGGCCCGCCGGCGTCAGGAGCGGAAGCGCCCTGAGTTCGCCGACGCTATCGCGAATTTCGCGCGGGTAGCGAACGTTGATCGGATACCGGGCAAGCCCTTCGACCGTGCGCGCGACATTGGCGCCTCCGATTGCGCCCGAGACGATCATCTGCACGTCGTCGATGTTGAGGCCGTATCGCGCCGCGGCGAGGCGGTCTATTTCGACATCGACGTACCGGCCACCCGACAATCGCTCGGCGAGCGCAGAACTCACGCCAGGTATTTCCTTGGCCACCTGTTCGACGGCCTGAGCCACCTGATCGATATCGCTCAGGTCTTCACCGGAGACCTTGACCCCGATCGGGCTCTTGATCCCGGTCGCCAGCATGTCGATCCGGTTGCGGATCGGCGGCACCCAGACATTGGCGAGGCCCGGCACCTGCACTACGCGATCCAGCTCCTCGACCAGCTTATCGGGCGTCATCCGTTCGCGCCATTCTTCACGCGGCTTGAACTGGATCGTAGTCTCGAACATCGTCAGCGGCGCCGGATCGGTCGCGGTATCGGCGCGGCCCGCCTTGCCGAACACCGTGTCGACTTCGGGCACCGTCTTGATCAGCCGGTCGGTCCGCTGGAGAAGCGCGGAGGCCTGGCCGGGCGAAAGACCGGGCAGCGCGCTCGGCATGTAGAGCAGATCGCCCTCGTCTAGCGGCGGGAGAAACTCGCCACCGAGCCGGGTAAAGGGAACCAGCGTCGTCGCGAAGACCAGCGCGGCAATGACCAGCGTCGCCTTTGGACGGCGCATCACCCAGTCGAGACCGGGCCGATAGGCGCGGGTCAGCCCCCGGTTCAGGATATTCTTGTCCTCGGGCGGAATCTTGCCGCGGATCATCCAGCCCATCAACACAGGGACCAATGTGATCGACAGAATCGCCGCGCCCGCCATCGCATAGGTCTTAGTGAACGCAAGCGGCGCGAACAGCCGCCCTTCCTGCGCCTGCAGTGTGAACACCGGGATGAAGGACAAGGTAATGATCAGCAAGCTGTAGAACAGCGCCGGCCCCACTTCCTTGGCTGCATCGCCGATGACGCCCCAACGCTCCCTGCCGGCGAGCACGCCGCCGGGGTTCTCGTGCGTCCAGCGCTCGATATGCTTGTGCGCGTTCTCGATCATGACAATCGCCGCATCGACCATCGCGCCGATCGCGATGGCGATACCGCCCAATGACATGATGTTGGCGTTCACTCCTTGGAAGCGCATGACCACAAAGGCGGCGAGCACGCCAAGCGGCAAGGTCACGATCGCGACGAGCGCAGACCGCACATGCCACAGGAACAAGGCGCAAATTACCGCGACGACGATGAACTCCTCGGCGAGCTTGTGAGTGAGGTTCTCGATCGAGGCGTCGATCAGCTGCGAACGATCGTAGGTCGTGACGATCTCGACGCCTTCGGGAAGGCTCTGCTTGAGCTGCTCGAGCTTCGCCTCGACCGCCGTAATCGCGGAGCGTGCGTCGGCTCCCTGTCGGAGAATGACGACGCCGCCCGCGACTTCGCCCTGGCCGTTGAGCTCCGCTATCCCGCGCCGGAGTTCGGGACCGATCTGGATCGTCGCTACATCACCCAATGTGACTGGGACTCCGCCTCCCGCCACGCGCAACGGGATGGCCCTGAAGTCGTCGAGGCTGCCGAGATAGCCAGACGAGCGCACCATGTACTCGGCCTCGCCCATCTCGACGATCGAGCCACCGGCTTCCTGATTGGACGCCCGGATCGCCTGCACGACGTCGGCATGCGTCACGCCGAGCGACGCCATTCGATAAGGCTGGAGCACGACCTGGTACTGCTTGACCATCCCGCCGATGCTGGCGACCTCGGCTATGCCGGGGATGGTCTTGAGCTCGTAACGCAGGAACCAGTCCTGCAGACTTCGTAGACCCGCCAGATCGTTGCCCCCGGTTCGGTCGACGAGCGCGTATTCGTAGATCCAGCCGACACCTGTGGCGTCGGGGCCGAGAGAACTCGACACGCCTTCCGGCAGCCGGCCCTGCACCTGATTGAGATATTCGAGCACGCGCGAACGCGCCCAGTACAGATCGGTCCCGTCCTCGAAGATCACGTAGACATAGCTGTCGCCGAAAAACGAATAGCCGCGCACCGTCTTCGCGCCGGGAACCGATAGCATCGTTGTGGCCAGGGGATAGGTCACCTGATCCTCGACCAGCCGCGGCGCTTGCCCGGGGTAATTTGAACGGATAACCACCTGAACGTCTGATAAGTCTGGCAGGGCATCCACAGGCGTTGTTCGCACGGCCCAGAACCCCGCGAGCGCGATGGCGATCGAAGCCAATACGATGAACATACGATTGGCGATCGAGCCTTCGATGATGCGAGCGATCATTGGCCGCTCGCCTGCCTGATGGCGGTAAGGCGCGGACCCTTGTCGCTCTGTACGAAGCGGAAGCTGACCTTGTCGCCGCGCTTGAAGCCGCGCAGTTGGGCGGGTCCCGCGGTCGCGAACGTCATCGTCATCGCCGGCCAGTCCAGCGCGGCGACCGGACCATGGCGCAAGGTGATGCTGCGTGCGGAGATTTCCTCGATCGTTCCGCTGGCGCTATAGCTATCGGGCTGCTGCCGCTGCTGCTTTTCGTTGCCGCCACTGGCGCGCGCAGGCGCCTCATCGATCCCGCGGATATCAAGGCCCGCGAGGCTGGCTTCGGAATCAAGCAGGAACTGGCCCGAAGTGATCACTTCCTCGCCAGGTGCGAGCCCGGCCAGGACCTCGGTCCGCCCGTTTGCCTCGCGCCCTATCCGCACCTCGGCGGGGCGATAGCCGCCCTGTTCCTGAGCCAGCATCACGATCGTGCGTTCGCCTGTACGGATCACCGCTTCGGACGGGATCAGCACCGCCTCGCGCCGGGCGGGCGAAAGCGAAACTTGCGCAAACATGCCGGGCCGCAGCCTGAGATTGGGATTACGCATTTCGGCTCGCACGGTCAGCGTGCGGCTGTCGGCCTGCGCGCTGGGCAGGATCGCGGTGATCCGGCCAGCGAAGCGCTCGCCCGGGAAGGCCGTCAGGGTTGCGCTTACGGGCTGTCCGACCCTCACGTCGCCGGCAAGGATTTCCGGGACGGCCGCCTCCAGCCAGATCGGGTTGAGCCCGGTGATCTCGGCCAGCGTCTGGCCCGTGGACACGCTCATTCCCGGCCTGACGCTCAGGTTCGTGACAGCGCCGGAGGACGGTGCGGTGATGGTGATCGTCGATCGCGGACTGCCGCTGCGCGCGACAGATGAAATCACGCCCTCTGGCATGCCGAGCAGCCGCATCCTCTCCCGCGCCGCGCGGGTCAGCGCTTCGTCACCTGTCGCGGCCACGGCGAGGTACTCGCGCTGGGCACCGCCCCACTCGGGGATCAGCAGATCGACCAGCGGCGTTCCCTGCCGGACGATGTCATCGGGTGCCAGGCCATAGGTGCGCTGCACGAAGCCGCTCGCCCGCGGTTGCACGATCGAAACCTCGCGCGCATTGTAAGCAAGCGTGCCGGTGACATTGGTCTCGGGCTCGAGCACGCCGATCTCCGCCGCGGCTGTGCGGATGCCGAAGTTCTGCACGAGCGCCGGATCGATGCTGACTCCGCCGGCGCTCGCCCCATCCCCGCCGGCGCATTTGGGCACCAGCTGCATATCCATGAAGGGAGACTTGCCGGGCTCGTCGAAGCGCTGGTCGGGCACCATCGGATCGTACCAGTAGAGCACCTCCTCGCAGCCTGCCTCCGCTGCAGCTCCGCCCGAATTGCCGGGGGAGCTATCGCCAAGCTGGGCGAGGCCATAGCCGGCTCCGAGGCTTACGAGCACTATCCCGGCCGCGAGCGTGTAGGACTTCTGGCGCGGGGTCAGTCTTTGCCAGGCGGCTTTCATTGCATATGCTCCTGGTAGGTAAGTCGCAGTTTGGCGGCGGCTTCGACCGTCGCCTCTTCGCGTTCGAGAATTTCCAGTTCGAGCAACGCCAGCGCGGTCTTGGCCTCGATCACGTCGATCAGTTCGGCACGGCCAGCGGCAAAACTCGCGATTTCCAGGTCCGCCCTGTCGCGGGCCAGGGGCAACAGCTCCTCGCGCGCGCGCTGCCACTGCCGTGCAGCGCTGCGCCAGGACGCGAGGTCGGCCTCGAACTGGGCTTCGAGTGCGCGCAGTGCGTCTGCTCGCTCAGCGAGCGCCGCTGCCGCCTGCGCTTCGGCCGCAGCGATGCGCGGCTCCTGCCGCCGACCGGCAAAGATCGGCAAGGTCACCGAACCCATAACCGAGACGACACTCCCGAAATCGGGGTTTCGCCGGCCGAAGCTCACATTGACGCCGAAGTCGGGCCTCTTTTCCGCCCGGGCAAGATCGATGGCTGCCCGGGCTCGTTGCTCGGCGGTGTCCGCCAGAATGATCCCGGGGTTGCTCTCCAAAGTCCTGCGCAGCTCGATCAGATCGACATCGACGGGCGGCGCCGCACCTTGCGCAACGGGCTCGTCCCGAGCGATATATCGCGTCAGCCGCGCCTGGGCCGTTTCCCGATCGGCTTCGATTCGCGTCCGGGCATCGTCTATCTCGAGCAGTGCCCGGCGGATCTCGAGACTTTCCGCAGGTCGCGCCGAACCCGATGCGACTGCGCTGTGAGCAACCGGCACCAGCTTGCGTAATTCATCCTGGGCTTCGACGGCCAGCGCCAGTCGCTGCTGCGCATAAGCCAGAGATATCCACGCGCGGCCAGCGGCGACTTCGACGTCCCGGCCAACAACGCCGAGGCGCGCTTCGGCCAAGCGGATATCCGATCCCGCGAGCCCGGCCCTCGCGCGTCGCTTGGCTAGATTGGGAATCTCTTGCTCGACACCCACTTGGACTTGGGTCGGAAGCTGCCGGTCGAGATCGAAGGCCGCCGGGCCGGTGACCGGCAGATTGACGATGCCCGCTCGTAGCCTCGGATCGGGCAGTTCGTCCGCCGCCTCCGCCGTGCTCCGCAGGGCTTCCACCTCGAGTTCACGCGCCTGCAGGACGGGCTGTTCGACGCGGGCCGCGCGCAAGGCCTCTTCATAGCCCACCGGCCGTGCCTGCGCCGCCTGGACAAAAACTATGAGTGCCGCTGACGCGCAGCCACTTCGCCAAACCATGGTATAACCTCGCACGTAATCTGATGCCAAGCCGATGATGCCGCCGCGCCTCGCAAAAGGCGACGCGGGCGCATCGTAACCTCACCTACGGCTGCTGTGCGCCGTTTGCGGGAAACTAGACGATGCGGTCAGCTTGTGGAGGCGGCGATCCCGGCGGGAGAGGTCTGCTGTGGAGCCCTGCCGAAGTGCCCGCAATGTGGGGGGCATGCTGGAGTAGGAGCACAGTAGCTCCCCCTGACGCAGCATCGGGGATCGCCATCGGCGCGATGCAGCCCATGGCCAAAAGACAGCCGAGCGTCATGCGATCGCAGGGCTTCTTGTCGGACGACCGCTCAGTCGCCATGCTTTCCGCCATGCCGTCGTCCATCTCCGAGCAATCGACGGACTGGGTCGTCTCCAGCGGCGGAGGTGCAGCAGCTTGCGCGGCGCTCTGCACGAAAAGCGCAAGGCAAACGCAGACAAGAGCAAAGGCGCGGACGAGGGACACTCCGCCGCGATAGTGGGGCCCCTTCGGCAATGCAAATGCAAAACCGAACTGCAAACCGCTTGCGTGCGAAACAACGTCGGTCCTCAGAAACGCCGACCATTGATTCATGCCGATACGCCAGACATCACAGGTCCGCTCCACTCAGTGAATTCTGCCGTCTGCGGTTCCAAAGCGAACTGCGGTTTCGCTACAGCTTCGATTGATCGAAAACAGCCCAGTGGAGACAATGCCGCGTCGCCCACTCGCCGTCCGAAGAGGCCAGGAAAGGGACGTCGAGCTCGATAGCCGACGCAGCCGCCTACAGACCCCATCGGGGTACTGTCATCTTTTCTCATGCGTTGGCCGGAGCGCTTTCTTCGGGCTGGACATCGCGTCGATGCGGGCCATCATTTGGTTGCAGCTCTTCATCATGGCCTTCATCTCGCCCCGCATCTCCGGGTCGCTAATTATCGTCGTCATGCTGCCCTTGGCCATCTCGCCGTGTTGCATCATTGGCGGCTCTCCGCCTGCGCCGGCGCGTCGGCGTGCTGGGCCACAGCGGCGGTGCAACCCATCCCGACGCGTCTTCCCATCATTGGAAGGTCAAGGGCGACGAATATTTTTCAGCAACACCCGACCGCTGCTGGCTCCTCCGTCGATTCAGACACCTCGCGCACGAGATCTCCGGTTTCCTTCTTGTCGGCATGCAGGGCGATGTCGGCTTGGGAAACGATGCCGCAGCACTTGCCTTCGTCGTCCACAACCGGGAGGCGGCGGACCTGATTGTCCTCCATCTTCTTGCAGCATTCCTCGATGCTCGTGTCCGGAGTGACAGTAACGAGCGAAGACGACATCACCTCCTCGACAGGTGTATCGGCGGATTTGCCTTTCGCAACACAGCGGCATGCGATGTCGCGATCGGTCACGACCCCGACCAGCCCGCCGGATTCGTCGACGACGGGGATCTCGCCGCAATCGTTGTCAACCATCAGGCCGGCGGCGTCCTTGACGGTGTCGGAAGGGCTGCAGCACGCCGGATCGGCAGTCATGAGATTTCGAGCTTCCATGGTTCGTCTCCAATTTGGGTTGCGGCGCAAATTGCACTCCACGTGTGAATGGTCCCAGGCGGCTTCCGGTTCCGGTCTTAGCTGTGATTCGTGGCCGGTCCGCGCCAGCTTACCGAAGCTTCTCGGCGCCAGGATCGCACCCCGGCCACCGATCATCCTGCTCTCCTGAGCCCGGCAAGCGGAGGAATGAGACGCCGATGTTTGACTGCGGCCATGGCTGAACATTCTGGGGCATGACTGGACTGGTTTTGCCAACCCCCTTGTCGCGCGGTCGCGGCACCACCTCGCCGTGCGCCGCAGCAACAGCGAATCGAAAATTGGCAATTCCGCGCAACGCTCTAGGCTGTATTGACATTTTAATCATTTAATCCAGAGCATGATGCTGGCGAGTTTGACGAAGCCGAGGAAGTTTGTGGCGAGCTTGTCGTAGCGGGTTGCGATGCGCCGCCATTGCTTGAGTTTGGCGAAGAAGCCTTCGATGCCCCAGCGTTGCTTGTAAGCGATGCGGTCGTAGCGGTGCTGATATTTGCGGTGGCGTCGTGGCGGGATAACAGGCTCGCCGCCTTGCTCATAGATAAGGTCGTGCAAGCTGTCGGCATCGTAAGCGCGGTCGGCCAGCACGTGGCCCGCCGGAATGCCACGGATCAGATCGCAGGCAGGCGCCATGTCGTTCTGCTGTCCGGGGCCGAGCATGAAGCGGATCGGCAAGCCGAGGGCATCGACTACGGCGTGGATTTTGGTGCCGAACCCGCCTCTGGATCGGCCGAGAGCCTGGGCTTGAGCGCCCCCCTTTTTACCCGTGCCCCGGCTGCCTGGGCCTGGGCGCGGATCACGGTCGCATCGATCGCCAGCCATTCGATGTCGGGATCATCCGATACCGCCTCGAAGATGCGATCAATTACGCCTTGCTCGACCCAGCGATAATAGCGCCGCTTCGCCGTCTGATAGGAGCCGAACCGCTCGGGCAGATCACGCCAGCGACCGCCTGAACGAGCCAGCCAGAGCAAGGCATCGAGAAACAGCCTGCCATCGCTGCGCGGACCACGCTTGCCCTTGCGGCCACCGGGCACAAACTCCCGCAGCCGCTCCCACTGATCGTCCCGCAAAACTTCGCCTTCCACACCAGCCTCCAAAAGCCAGTGTTGAATCAGAAATCGCCGCCGCCGTGAATCCCTAAAATTGAGGTGGTGCCGGTTTCCTGGACAGGATGCTAAGCTAATCCCGACCTGATAGATTGGTACGGGAATGAAGACGACGAGGAAGCGTTACAGCGCGGATTTCAAGGCCAAGGTGGCGCTGGAAGCGATCCGAGGCGACCTGACGCTGGCGGAGTTGGCAGCCAAGCATGGGGTCCATCACACGATGATCGCGTCCTGGAAGCGGCAGGCCATCGACGGGATGGCAGGCACGTTCTCAGGGGCTGGCGATGCGGCCAAGGCCGTCAGCGAGATCGAGGTGGAAAAGCTCCACGCCAAGATCGGGCAACTTGTAGTGGAGCGGGATTTTTTAGCGAAAGCCTTCGGTCGATGAGCGTGGATCGGAGGCGGGCGATGGTTGAACCTGCTCACCACCGCCTGTCGATCTCGACGCAGTGCAGCCTGCTGCGGATCAGCCGCTCGTCCTATTACTATGCGCCGGTGCCGGAGACTGACGAGACGCTGGCGCTGATGGCGGTGATCGACGCGACGTTCCTGAACTGCCCGTGGTGCGGCAGCCGCCAGATGGCGCGGCATTTGCGGCGAGCAGGCCATGAGGTTGGTCGCCGCCGTGCGCGGCGGTTGATGGCGAAGATGGGCCTGACGCCGATTTACCAGCGGCCGCGCACCAGCGATCCCCATCCGCAACACCGGGTCTATCCGTACCTGCTGCGCAAGCTGGTGATCGACCGGCCCAATCACGTGTGGTGCGCCGACGTGACCTACATCCCGATGCGCCGCGGGTTCCTCTATCTGGTGGCAATCATGGACTGGGCGACCCGCAAGGTGCTGGCCTGGCGGCTGTCGAATACGATGGATGCCGGCTTCTGCGTCGCGGCACTGGAGGAGGCGTTGGCCCGCTTCGGCAAGCCCGAAATCTTCAACACCGACCAAGGCAGCCAGTTCACGTCGCAGGCCTTCACCAGCGTGCTGCGCGAGGCCGAGGTCCGCATCAGCATGGACGGCCGGGGCCGGTGGATGGACAACGTCTTCATCGAGCGGCTCTGGCGCTCTTTGAAGTACGAGTGCGTCTATCTCCATGCCTTCGAGACCGGCTCAGAGCTGCGGGCTGGCCTCGGCCGCTGGATCACCTATTACAACACCCAGCGTCCGCACTCGGGCCTTGCCGGGAGAACCCCGGTCGAGGCCTATCGGCGGATCGGGCAATCAGATCACGGGGGGCATGCCTCCCACGATCTAATGACCAGAATGGCGGCATGAACGACAACCGGGATTAGCTTAACTCAGCCGCCAAACTGTCCAAGAAGGCGGGACCACCTCAAATGTCACTACAGCCTAGTCATCTGGAACTGAAGTAGGCATCATTGTATATGTCTTTGCCGGACGGGCAAGGATGAGCGCGATGGCGGGCAGACAGGCGGATTTGGTTGTTCTGAGCAGGGAGGAACGGACTTTTCTCGAAGCTCAGGTTCGGCGGCACAAGGCGCCGCGTTCGCTGTCGGATCGATGCCGGATGGTTTTGCTCTGTGCGGAGGGATTGCAGAGCAAGGAAGTTGCCGAACGTCTTGGTGTGCATGAGCATACGGTTGGCAAATGGCGGCGGCGGTTCGCGCAGGATGGCATTGAAGGGCTGAGTGATGAATATCGCGCGGGTCGGCCACGAACAGTATCTGACGCGCAAGTGGCTCAAGTGATCGAGCGCACGCTGAACACCACCCCGAAGGACGCCACGCATTGGTCGATCCGCACCATGGCGGCCGAGAGCGGGCTGTCGCACACCACCATCCGTCGGATCTGGGGCGCGTTTGGCCTGCAACCGCACCGGTCGGAGACGTTCAAGCTGTCAACCGATCCGCTGTTCGTCGACAAGGTTCAGGACATTGTCGGGCTTTACATGTCGCCGCCGAACCGGGCGGTCGTGCTGTGCGTGGACGAAAAGAGCCAGATCCAGGCGCTGGATCGCGAGCAACCGGTCCTGCCCATGGCGCCGGGCGTGCCCGAACGGCGCACCCATAGCTATGTCCGCAATGGCACGACCTCTCTGTTCGCGGCGCTCGATATCGCCACCGGCGCCGTGATCGGCAAGTGCTACAAACGCCACCGGGCAAGCGAGTTCCTCGACTTCCTCAAGCGGATCGACGCCGCGATGCCCAAGGGGCCCGACGTGCATCTCGTGATGGACAACTATGCCACCCACAAAACGCCGAAGATCAAGGCCTGGCTGGCGCGCCGGCCGCATTGGCATGTCCACTTCACACCGACATCGGCGTCCTGGATCAATCAGGTCGAACGCTGGTTTGCGGAACTGACGCGCAAGCAACTGCAACGCGGCGTGCATCGATCCACCGCAGAGCTTGAAGCCGATATCGCCGCCTTCATTGCGGCTCACAACGAAAACCCCAAACCCTACCAATGGATCAAATCCGCCGACGAAATCCTCGTATCCGTCAAACGCTTCTGCCAAAAAACAATGAACCGAACTTCGGATTCAGGTGACTAGCTCGAAATCTTTGGCTAACCTTGCGAGGGCCGGACCTAATTGGACATTCAATCCGGGGAGACGGGATGTCGTGGGAACATCAAGCTCGCCGTTCGTTTCCAAGACAGCAGTGATGCCGATATCAATCCCATGCTCTTCGTCGCTGGCAGACACGTCTGAAGTTGAGCGCTTGAAGGAGTAGACACATGGATGGGCTCATCGATCTGGACAACAAGCTCCACGTTTTCACACGTGCGCCGAACGAAGCGGATCTGAGAGATCTCTCACGAGCCGGCATTCGGTCCGTTGTCAATCTGCGCGCACCCGGAGAAAACGGCGAGGTCTTAGCTCCGGTTACCGAGGGTGAGGTGGCGGCGAAAAGCGGGTTGGCCTACCTGAGCTTCCCGGTGACACCCGCGGATCTCAACGCAAGGACCGCCTCGACCATCCGTGCCGAAATGGAGCAACTGCCGACACCCATCGCCATTCATTGTGCTAGCGGCAAGCGGGCTAGCCTGATGGCCCTGGCTCACTGGGCTCACCGGCAGGACGCGGGCGCAAGCGAAGCCGCGGCCAAGGCCGAAGCCGCTGGACTCAAAGTCAGCGAGGCCGATCTCCAGCCCCTGATCGAACCTTAGGCGCAGGTCATGATCTTTCGACAATTGTTCGAACCCGAATCCTCGACCTACACCTACCTTTTCGGCTGGCAGGACACCGGCGAGGCCCTGTTGCTCGATCCGGTGGTGGAGACAATCGAACGCGATCTTCAAACTATCAACGAACTTGGCCTGCGGCTTGCCTACACGCTCGACACGCACATCCATGCAGACCACATCAGCTCCGCCTGCCGGTTGCGAGCGCTGACAGACTGCAAGGTCGCCTATCCTGCGCAGGACGATCTCCCCTGCGCGGATATCGGCGTCACCGAGGATCGGCCGCTAAATCTTGGAGGCTTGAATTTCCGGCCCCTGTTCACTCCGGGCCACACGGATACGCACCATTGCTATCTTCTGGATCAGGGCGGACAGCAAAGGGTATTTACCGGGGATGCGTTGCTGATCGATGGCTGCGGCCGAACGGACTTTCAGAATGGTGACACGGTTGCGCTCTATCGCTCGGTTCACGACAAGATTTTTACCTTGCCCCCGGACACCCTGGTCTATCCCGCACACGATTATCAGCATCGGCACGTCTCCACCGTCGCGCAGGAACGTGAGCGCAACCCGCGGTTGAACGACGCGATCCGACTTGAAGAGTTCGAGGATATCATGACCAATCTCGACCTTGCCTATCCGAAAAAAATCGATGTGGCGGTACCGGCCAACCGCAGATGTGGCGATTGCCCCGAAGATGCCGTGGAACAACTTCATCGAATTGGCGGCAAGTCCCCCCAGGGCTGGCCGAGCTAGGCTCAGGATCTGTTAAATTGCCGCCGTAGCGAATGAACGCCTGATTCCGTGACGGTGAGAGGCCCGGGTTCGTCGAGCTTGGAGTCCGCGAGCAGCTGACGGGACCCCTGGTTTTGCTCAACGCATGATTAGAGTCTGGCCCCGATGGTAAGGACGGATGATGAAGCGAACGAGGTTTACGGAAGAGCAGATCATTGGTGTGTTGAAGGAGGCCGAGGTTGGTGCGAAGACCGGCGACCTGACCCGGCGGCACGAGGCATCGGAAGCGACGATCTATAGCTGGAAGGCCAAGTATGGCGACCTGGATGTGCCGGAAGCCCAGCGGTAGTGGGCACTGTGTCGTTTCTACATCGGGTTTCCCTCACTATCGTACGAGCCCAGTCTCCTCGCGTACAAGCCGATTGGGGCAACAGCGGTGCATCTTGATCTCCGATCGGGCGATGGAGTACGGCCGGGCTTGGTCCTACAAAATGGACGGCCGTTTCGCTTTGGCAAGCGTTCTAACGCTTTGGCAAGCGTTCTAACGCTTTGGCAAGCGTTCTAACGGACCAGGCCTGCGCGGGGTGCCTGGCGTTTGACGGTGCCCATTGTCGTCCGCAATGCCTGGACCGCTAGAGATGATCATTTCACCCGCCTCTCTGGGGAACGTGCGATGCGAAAGACAAGCACTCTCGACCGAGCAGTCAACTTCACACCTGCGCTCGGCAAAGCTTGGCTAACACCGCTCTACGACATTGCAATTCGCTGCCTGACATCGGAGAAACGATGGCGGAGCGCGATGATAGCCGAAGCGAAGGTCGAGCCAGACGATCGTCTGATCGACGTCGGAAGCGGTACGGGAAGTCTGCTCATCGGTCTCCGCTCCGCCTGTCCGCAAGCGGACCTGCTCGGTGTCGATCCGGACCGCGCCACGATCGGCATAGCCCGGCGAAAAGCTGCGCATAAGATGTCGTCCATCCGTTGGCACCATGGTTTTCTCGACAGCCTCGAGCTTCAGGACAATTGGCGGCCAAACAAGATCGTGAGCAGCCTTCTATTCCACCAGGTACCGGCGGGGCAGAAGAAGGTCCTCATCGAGGAGATCTGGAACCTGCTCGAGCCCGGCGGGATGGTCTTGATCGCGGATTACATGAAGCAGGAAAACCCGCTGATGCGGGCGCTATTTCGCGCGACCGTCCAAAGACTGGACGGATTTGCGGATACCCAGCCCAACGCCGACGGAGTAATGGAAAATCTGATCTCTGCCCGATTTATCGACAGCAAGAGGTTAGCCCTATTCATTACGCCCACAGGTGCCATTTCTCTGTGGCGCGGCTTCAAGGAAAGGATCGTGAATTGACCGACACTGCCCCTCCATCGGCCCTGCGTAGACCTCTCGCGAGTGCTTTGCTAGTCGTTCTTGCGGCTTGTTCGAACGTCGCGCAGGCCGCAAGCTACACGATGTATCGTGATCCTGGCTGCGGCTGTTGTGAACAATGGGCAGCTCATGTCGAGCGGGACATGGACGCACAGGTCGCCGCAGTCGACAGCACCGATATGGCCGCTCTCAAGGCGGAGAGGGGTGTTCCGCGGGGCCTCTCGTCCTGCCACACGATGGTGGTCGACGGCTATGTCATCGAGGGCCATGTTCCCGCTGAAGCCATTGCGAGACTGCTGCGCGAGCGACCCGTCGGCGTCGCCGGGCTTGCCGTGCCCGGTATGCCGCTCGGCTCCCCCGGCATGGAGGCTGACGGCCGAAGGCAGGCATATGACGTGTTTGCGTTTGGCCCGGGCGGACAAAGGGTTTTCGCAAGCTACCCCTAACGCAAAGCGGATGGCCCCACCGTCCGAAACTGGGCAATCGAGATGGACAGCGAACGAAACGGGGCGCTCTGTTGTCGAGCCGAGGGAACTGAAATGACAAATATCACATCTGGTAATTAAACCGAGCGGAATTCCAAAGGGCATGCCGTCCGAGCTTATACGCCGGCCAGGCATTTAGGATCAGTCGCCAAAGCCCACTTGACCGCAGATAAACGCGGGGCGCATGAGGCAGGCCGCTGCCCTTTCAGTCTCGTGCCGGCGATCGCGAAGTTGCACCCTGCCCCCTCGCGCGCAGGTTCGCCTTGTTTTCAAAGTTAGAGAGTTGTGAACGAGATGAAACACGAGGGACATGCGGCATCGGCAGGGATCCAACGCAGCAAGAGCGAATCTGCCATAAGTCTCGCCGGTGGCGTGGCTATGGGCACGGGGGTCATGATCGGCGCCGGAATATTTGCCCTAACCGGTCAGATCGCACAGTTGGCCGGGCCGCTGTTCCCGCTTTCCTTCGTCGTGGGAGCTATCGTGACAGCGCTTGCGGCCTACAGTTACATCAAAATGTCGAACGCCTGGCCATCGTCTGGCGGCATCGCGATGATCTTGCAAAAGGCCTACGGTCCGGGAGTCGTGGCGGCCTCTGCCTCACTGCTCATGGCGCTCTCGATGGTGATCAATGAAAGCCTGGTAGCCCGTACCTTCGCTGCTTACGCCTTGCGTCCGTTCGGCCAGGAGGAGAATGCCCTTTTCCTGCCTATCCTCGCGCTAGCTCTGATCGTCTTCGCCTACTTCGTAAATGCGTCCGGCAATCGTTCGGTGAGCGGCATTTCGCTCATCATGTCCGTAATCAAGGTCGGCGGCATCGTCGTTTTCGCAGTGGCGGCGATCTGGGCGAGCGGTTTCTTTTCTGGCGCTTTTTCTGAAGACATTTCGCAAACCGGTGGCGGCGCATTTCTGGCATCGGTGGCATTTTCCATCCTCGCCTTCAAAGGCTTCACGACCATTACGAACAGTGGCGGCGATATTGTTGATCCGCATCGCAATGTTGGTCGCACGATCGTCATCTCGATTGTCATCTGCGTGGTGACGTACCTGCTCGTGGCACTGGCTGTCGGAGCAAGCCTGACGATCAGCGAGATTGCCCAGGCGCGCGATTATTCTCTGGCCGCCGCCGCCAGACCGGCGCTAGGTCAACTGGGCTTCTGGTTCACCATCATCATTGCGCTATCGGCAACTACCTCAGGGGTGATCGCCAGCGTGTTCGCGGTCTCGCGCATGCTGGCGATGCTGACTGACATGAAGATGATCCCGCACAGTCATTTTGGCATGAAAGGCGGAATACGAAGCCATATGCTGGTCTACACGGTCGTGGTAGCCGGCTCGCTAGCGGTGCTGTTCGATCTGTCGCGCATCGCTTCCCTCGGGGCGTTTTTCTATCTGGTCATGGACATGCTGGTGCATTGGGGTGTCTACCGGCACCTACGAAAGGAGATCGCGGCAAAAAGTTCCGTTCTGCTTGCCGCGATTGCAGCCGACGGTGCTGTTCTTGCTGCCTTTACTGCCACCAAACTCGACACCGACCCGTTTATCGTTGGCATCGCTGCGGCCCTCATTGCCGTTGTTTTTGCTCTTGAAGCTCTTTTCCTGCGTCAGATAGGCGGAAAGAATGATAACCCCGGGTAGAAACTGAGGTGAAATCCACCATCGGCCCGGATGACGAGACGCGGCTGATCCCCGGTGAAGCACGCATCTTTTTATTAGATGGTGATGGGCTCCAAGTCCGTCCCCGCTGCCCCCGAAGCGGCCGACTTGCTTGATGCGCCGATCGAGGTGTTACTGGCCATGCGTCATCGGCAAGGATGCACTGCTGTCCGGCTCCAAGCTTCAGGATGCGCTGGCTCTCACCTCCCGCGGTTTCAGGTATCCGCCCGTCTTGATACATTGCTTCCTCAATCCAGGAGTTTCGACCTATGACAGATCAAAAGAAGAGCGCCGCGGTTTCGCGATGGGAAGATGAGGGCGGGGCCACGCCGTGCGGCCCTCAGGAAGCTTTGGCAGCGGCTTGCGACGAATGGGATATTCCCGCACTTTCCGATGCCGAGATCATCCAACTGCGCATCCGGGTAATCGCATTGGAAAATATTGTGCTAAGTGTGCTAGCCAAAGCCACTGACGAACAACTGACGCAAATTGGCGAGATGGCGGAATTCATCACCCCGCGTCCCGGTGCCAGGCAACATCCCCTCACCATTCATGCCGCGTCCCAGATGACCCAGCTCGTGGAGCGCGCCAAACATTTTCGATCGTAAGGATACGAGCGCAATCTGCTAGCCAATCACATCAAATTCGTGCGGTGCGCAAGCAAGAATCGCGGCCAGTTTGCGCTCGGGTCACAGGAAGCCCTTTGGCAGTCTATCGCTAAAGTAGCGGTAGCGCTCTTTGTGTCAGACGATTCGCCGCAACTTGTTCGGTAAAAGCCTCGTAAGCAAGGCGCGGTCCCTCTGTAGAGCGGCCGCCCATCTTGTCCTTCGGGCGCATGACGTGGATCGCATTCCGCGCCGCGTCGGGCCGCCACTCGCGGGACGAGGAAACAGGTCAATCCCTCCTCGGCGTGGGCCAGCGCCAGGAAGGCATCCGACATTGGCGCCGAGCAGAACCATTTATGGCCGATCAGCTCGAATTCACCGCTACCAAGCGAGGCGGCGCGGGTGCTGTTGGCGCCCACGTGCGAGCCGCCCTGCATTTCGGTCATCGCCATGGCAGTGGTGGACCCAGTCTTTCCTGCGCGGGAATGAAAGTAACCGTGGTGTGAAGGCCGCCTTGCGGGACGGCGTTCCGGGGTGCTGATAGCCGCTCTTTGCGAGGAGCGGTGATGAGCGAGGATATCGGAGCGGCGGGAGCGAGTGCTCTTGTGACTGGTCA